>CAYWSH010000033.1:0-20757 GCA_964460655.1 uncultured Terriglobales bacterium
CGCTCCCCGCCGCAGCCTTGCGTAGTTCTGGACTTGAGCTCTACGGGAGCGGCGGGGGCAGCATCCCGCACCAGGCGATCTTCGACGCATTTCCGCAAGTTTGGGCGCTGGCCGCAGCCGGCAAACTCCGCATCAAGACTGAAGTAGTGCCACTCGCCGACGTCGAAAGCGCTTGGCAACGGCGAGATCTTGATGGACGCCGGCTCGTCATCGTCCCGTGACGACGTCCTCTGCGTCCCCTGCTTCCTCTGCGTTAGGCTTTACACCGCCAGCGCGATCCGCCGGTACGCCGTCACGATGTCGGACTTTGTCACCATGCCGAGCACCTGCCGGTCGTTCGCCCGCGATACCACGGGGAAATTCGCCAGGTGCCGCTCGCGCATCCGCTCCACCACCTCGTGCATGCTTTGGTCCGGGAACGCGACCTGTACCTCGCGCGTGAACACCGCGGCTACGCGGACGCGCGCCCGCTCGTCGCGATGGATGCGCGTCACATCGCCGATGCTCACGATGCCGGCCAGTTCGCCGCCGTCATCCGTCACCGGCAGCGCGAAAAGTTCGCGCGCGAACATGATCTCCTGCACCGCCTCGAGCGAATCGTCGGGCGAGACCACCGGCGCTTCGCCCATCACTTCGTCGACGCGCACGCCGGAGAGCACGTGCAGCGTGCCCGTGGGCGCTCCCGCCGCCAGCAATTCCGGATACGCAAACTGCCCGTGCTCGGCGAGGTCGAGCCCCGAGATCTCTTCGCGCTCATCCCCGCGCAACCCGGTGCAGTACTTCCCCAGCGGAAACACGATGGCCCCCGCCACGAACGCATAAGCCAACGTGGCCAGCGTGCCGATCAGTTGCGCGCGCATCGAGATGTGGTAGCCGTGGAATCCGTTGGGGATCATCGGCGCCCACAAGCCGGCGAAGGTCGCACCCAGCACGCCGGGCACGGCGTGCACCGCGCCCACATCGCACGGATCATCGAGTTGCAGCTTCTTCTTCAGCCAGCGCGAGGTCCACGGGATCTGCGCGCCGGCGACGATGCCGATCGCCACGGCATAGAGTGGCGACACAAGATGCACGCCGGAGCAGATGGCCACCGCGCCGGCCAGTCCGCCGTTCGGCGTCACGACCGGGTCGGGCTTCTCGCTCGTCCACGTCATGATCAGCGACCCGAGGATGCCGCCGGCGATCGAGGCCATCGTGTTCAGCGCCACCAGCGGCAGGTCGAGCGCGATCTGCCCATACGATGGCACCGAACCCAGGTTGAAGCCGAACCACGAGAACATCAGCAGCAGCGCACCGAGGCCCATCATCGGCACGTCATGTCCGCTCGCCGTGACCTTGCGACGACCGAGCGCTGCCGCGCCCGCGAGTCCTACGACGCCGCCCAGCGCGTGCACGCCGAGCGACCCGGCGTAGTCCTGTACTCCCAGCCGCGCCAGCGGCCCGTTCCATAGCAGGTACGCAAAGACCGGGTAGATGATGCCGGTGTAAATCGCCGCGAACAGCAGGTACGCGGAGAACTTCATGCGCCCGCTGAAGCAGCCACTCGGGATGGCGCAGGACACCAGGCAGAACACCAGCGAGACGTAGAATGTGACGGCGTGCGAGCCATCCTGTGCGAACTCCCACGGCCAGCGCCAGCCGTTCGGCATCGCCACGAGCGGCCAGCCGTATTGCTTGATGGCGAATCCGCCCACCAGGAACAGCACCGTGCCGATGCCCAGATGGCTCGTCATCTTCATCAGGACGTTCGCCACGTCGCGCGAGCGCACCTGCCCGCCTTCCAGCAGGAAAAAGCCGGCCTGCATCAGGAAGATCAGGCTGCCCATGGAAAGGAGCCACATCAGGTAGACGTTGCTGGTGAGTTCCATGCGCGCAGCATGCGCTGGTCAGAGCCAGCAGGGAAATTCAAAATTTCTATCGCCGGGATAAACGGCGTGAATCCCGCTTGCAGAGCAATGACTTGCAGCGCCGCCGTTACCCGCGCGCGTTACCAGCGAGAGTCAGTTGTGGATACCGTGTACCGAATTGCGAGAAACGAAAAGGCCCGGCCGATGTCATCAGCCGGGCCACAAACATCGGTCAGCGGTTCAGAAACTGATCTTGGCCCCTAGCTGGAACACGCGCGCGCCGTTGAGGTTGCTGGCTGCCAGCGATCCGCCGGGCGCGTTCGTCGGCACGCCGAAGGCAGTCAGCCCGGTGCTCTGCGGTACGAGTGCGCCGCTCGCCACCGCGTACTGCGTGGTGCGCACGTTGTACACGTTGAAACGGTTGAACAGGTTGAACGCCTCCACCAGGAACTGCATGCGAGCGCGTTCGGCCAGCGGGATGGTCTTCGTCCAGCGCGGATCGAACGACCACGTCGCCGGCAGCGTGAACTGATTGCGTGCTTCGCCGATGCGCTCGTTCGTGCGGTTGCCGTCATTGTTGAGGTCGGAGCTGACGAAGCCCGTGTACGGCTGTCCTGCCTGCGCTGTCAGGATGGCGCTCATCTCCCAGCCGCCGAGGATGGCCTTGGGGATGCGCGACAGGTTGTCGGCGTAGTTGAGCTGCCAGATGCCGCTTAGCACCAGTCGGTGTCGCTGGTCGTTCAGGCTGCGCGAGCGGTCGCAGCGCGGGCACAGCGGATCGTAGAGCTCCTTGCCGTCATCGGCGCCGATCACCACCGCGGTGGCGTCCGGCGCATCGTCGATCACGTGGCTCCACGTGTACGACGACAGGAACTGGAAGTTCTTGGTGAAACGCCGCTTCAACTCGACCAGCAACCCGTTGTACACCGAGTTCGCGCTGCTCTCGAACTGCAGGGCGCGGTTCAGCGCCGCGATCGGCCGCGTGCCATAACGCGTGTAAGTGAACGTCGGCCCGCCGCCCGTTACGGCGATGGTTGGCGTGGTCGCGTTGCCCAGATTGACGTCACGCGTCCGCTGCAAGTGGTTGCCCTTCACGTAGAGGCCGCCGACCGTGATCGAGGTGTTCCCGCCGACGTCGTACTCGACGTTCAGGTTCGATTGCTGGATGACCGGCTGCACGTAGTTCGGCTGCATGAAGAAGATGTTGGTCGCCAGCGCCAGGCCCGTGGTCGGCGCCGCGCAGCTGGGTGCGTCGACCGGCGGCCCGCAAAGCGTGTTCGGATACGACGGCATCGCCGGCCCGTTGAACTGCTTGGAGACCACGCTGATGCCGTTGTTCGAGTGCGCTGTGCCGATGAAAATAGACGGCGTGCGCCCGTAGAACATGCCGTAACCGCCGCGCACCACCATGCGTCCGCTCGCGAGCGGCTGCCACGCGAACCCGATGCGCGGCGCCAGGTTGTTCGAATCGGTGCTGAGGACGTCTGTACGGATGCCCGCCGCCGCGGCTGCCGGATTGCTCACCGGCGGCCGGTCCGTCAACTGCACGTCGTAACGGACTCCGAGGTTCAGCGTGAGGTTGTTGCGGATCTTCCAGTCATCCTGCACGAACCACGAGAACTCTTTGATGTTCGGGTGCGTCACCGGACCGGCGGTTCCCGTGCCGGCAAAGTTCTGGATGAGGTTGTCGGCCGTCGATGCGACCGTCTGCCCGTTCAGGCTGGCCCCGAAGTTCTCCAGGCTGGTGAACGTGTACACGCCCGAAAAGTTTCCCGGGAAGAAGTTGAAGATCGCGTCGTGGATGAAATCCACACCGTACTTCGCCGTGTGGCGATCGTGGATCCACGTCACCGTGTCGGCGTACTGCTGGCGATGGATCGTGGTCTCGCGCGGGCTGAAGGAATTGCGCCCCACGGTGAGCCACGTGACGCCGGCATTGATCACCGTCGCCTCGGGACGGTTGCTGTTCGCCTGGCCCGGCTCGTTATCGATCTGATATTGGAAGCGCGCCACGTTGACGAACGAATTCGTCAACGACGACGTGAGTTGTGCCGCCAGCGTGTCCGTATTCACGATGGAGGAGCCGCTATGCTCCACGGACTGCGTCGCGCTGCCATTCTCGAAGTTCACGCCGGTGAAATTCTGCCGGTTCCAGCGAATGGTCGCGAGGTTCCGCTGGGTTACGTTCCAATCGCCCTTCAGCAAGTACGTGTCCTGATTGAGACCGCGCGTCCAGTTGCCGGCGCGCGCCGTCAGGTAATTGATGGCCGTGGTCTGGTTGGCGGTCGGAGCGGTGATCGTCGGCAGCGGATTCACCAGGTTGGGCTGCGTGTTGCGTTGCCCGTCGTAGTCGAAGAAGAAGAACGCTTTGTTCTTCACGATCGGACCGCCGATGTCGCCGCCGAACTGGTTGAAGTGATAGCCCGGCTTGCAATTGGTGAGGCCGGCCGCCAGCTGCCGCGCATCGCATCCGCGCGTGTTGGTGGCGCTGTTGGTCAGCTTGCGGATCGGGTCCTGAGCCGCCAGCGCGCGGTCGCGGAAGAACCAGAACGCGCCGCCGTGGATGGTGTTGCTGCCCGACTTCGTCACCACGTTGATGACGGCGCCACCCGCGCGCCCTAATTCCGCCGAGTAGCCGTTCGTGTTGACCTGGAACTCCTGCACTGCGTCCTGGCTGAACTGGTACGGTGCGCGTCCCGAGCCCGTGCGGCCCGTGGTCTGCCCGAAGAACGTGTTGTTGTCGTCGGCGCCGTCCACCGTCAGCGAATTCAGCGTGCCGCGCTGCCCGGCAAAGCTTAGGTCGCCGGAGCGCACGTCACGCGTCACGCCCGGTGTGAGCAGCACGAAGTCGAGGAAGTTGCGGCCGTTCACCGGCAGCTCGCGCACCGAGTTCTGGTCAACCGTTGTGCTCAGCTGCGTGCGCGAGGTCTCGACCACCGGCTCTTCCGCCGTCACCGTCACGGCTTGCGTCGCACCCGCTACTGCCATCTTGATGTCGAGCGTCACCTTGCCGCCGACGCTGATGTCCACGCCCTGCCGGTTGTTGTCGCCGAAGCCCGGCTTCTGCACCTTCAGGTCATACGTCCCGACCGGCAGTACCGGGAAGCGGTACATGCCCTCGGCGTTCGAGAACGCGCTGAACGAGGAGCCGTTCGCCGTGTTCGTTACGGTAAGGCGCGCGCCCGGCACCAGCGCCCCCGAAGGATCGGTGATCGTGCCCTCCAGCGAGCCAGAGCTCACCTGCGCCACCGCTATGCCCGCGACCAACACGAGCGCTGCAAGCAACATCGACGTTCTTTTCATGGCTTCTCCCGAGATGCGGCCAGGTGCCGCGCGGACTGCTCCCGCTTAGTGTGATTTGGGAACTGACTATCGTAAGAGCACACGTGCGGTTTTCGCAATCGCGAAAGCCGCTGCCTCACCGATGGTGCAGAGCGCATTGAGCGTGCGCGGTGATGATAGGACGGGGTTGTTAAGGGCGAATGAATCGTGTCCGGGCACTGCAAGAGAACCGACCGGCTGAACCGCGCAAATAAAGCCCGGTTCCTGATGGGAAACCGGGCTTACTCGCGGATCGCTCCTCGCAACTCGGATTACTTAGTCTTCGAGTTCTCCACCTGCAAGTGGTTCTGGACCTCGAACACGTTCGGCACCTCGCGCGCGCGCATGCCGGCAATGTTCTTGTCGCCCTCGTTCCCCACATAACCTTGCAGGTCTACGTGTCCGTTCTTCACGATGATGTGGATCGGCGGCACCGCGCCATACTGGTAGCGGAATAGCGCACTATCGCCATAGATCTTGCGGTACACCGCGCGTCGAATGTCGTCATCGAATGGCGAGTTCGGTAGCACCTCGATCTGGTTCTCCACGCGCTCCACGCCCTCGATGTGCTTCACCACGCCCTCTGCGTCCTTCTTCAGGCTCGGCGTCGCCACCGCGCCCACCAGCGTGACCGTGTTGCCATCCACCTTGTAGCCCAGGTTGTCGAAGACGCTGTACCACGGCAGCATCACCAGCTCGTGGCGCACCTCGCGCGCCAAGCGGTCTCCGCTGTATGGTTCCTTCTGGTTCTTCTGGGTCGAGGCCAGCGACAGCGTCGCTGCCAGCACCACGATCGCGACTGCACTCATCATCTTCTTCATACTCCACCTCTCAGCTGCCCGCCTGACCACGGCGTTGAGCTTCGCCCTCGACTGTGGAATGCTGCACGCCCACCTTGATTGCGTTGGCCGCTCATTCCCGCCGGGCAAAGCTCCTGGTTACTTCCGTTTCGCTACTTACTTAGATGATTGAATCCCGCGCCAGGTTCTACCGCGGAGAGCAGACGCGAATCGACTAAGGTGCCGCAAGTGCCTGTAGAATCGCAGTTTGCACGCTCTCAAACAACTTCTTGCTCGTTACACCGCCTGGATATGGGCACTTCTCCAGCCGCTCGGCTCGTGGGGCGTTTTCTTCATCGGCTTTATCGACTCGGCATTCTGGGGGCTCCCGCTCGACCCCGTCGTTGCCGGCTACGTCTTCGCCGACCCGGGCAAAGCTTGGCTTTACTGCATCATGGCGTCGGCGGGTTCCGCCCTCGGCAGCATCATCATCTATTACGTCGGCCGCAAAGGCGGCGAGTTGACCCTGGAAAAACGCATCGGCAAAGCCCGCCTCGACCGCTACCGCGACAAGTTCGAGCGCCAGGAATTCTGGGCGCTCGCCATCCCCGCCACGCTCCCACCGCCGACGCCGTTCAAGCTTCTCCTATTGGCCGCCGGCGCGTTCGATATGCACCTGCGCGACTTCCTGCTCGCCGTATTCGTCGGCCGCCTCGCGCGCTTCGCGCTGCTCGCCGTGCTGGTGATCCAGTTCGGCCCGCAGGTGGTAAATGCCGCCACGAACCATCCGTTCATCTCGCTGGCGATCGTTGCGGTGGCAGCGTTGGCGCTGGGATGGATGTTCCTGCGGGGAAAATCGAAAACCTAACGCAGAGGACACAGAGTCGTTTCGTCTTTTCGGGGTTGTCTTTCGGAGGGGCACGGCTTCCAGCCGTGCCGTTAGCGACAAGAGGTATTCGGCTTTAGCCGCTGAGGTATTCTTCTGATTGTGAAACGCAGCGACAAAACAGAGATGCGTCCGGAATACGATCTCTCAAACGGCGTTCGTGGTAAGTATTACAAGCAATACACCACTGACCCGACCACGTATCGTGCAACGCCCGAGTCCGTTAAGCGGCTTGCTCGAAGACTGTCTCGCATGATTGAAAAGCAACTTGCCGAGATGACGCCGCAGGAAGTCGCCGTCGCGGAGCGCAAGCTGCAGCAGCTCGTTTCCCGCACCCGTGCTCGCAGACTGAAATAGCTGTCCTTACTGGCTTCGTGCCTTAGTGTCTTCGTGGTGGATTTGGATTTCACCCTGCGAAACCCGCATTTCATGCAGCTATAATCCCTTATGGCGACCTTGCGCCAGCCGTCTGCGCAGCTTGAGCCCGCGGCAAAGTTCCGCGAGCTCCTCGCCACAGTGCGCGACGCGCGTCCCACCGATTCGCTGGACCTCGTCACCAAGGCCTACGAATACTCCGAGCGGCTGCACGCCGGCCAGGTGCGCGCCTCCGGCGATCCATACCTCATCCATCCGCTGGAGGTCGCGCTCGTCCTCGCCGAGATGAAGATGGACCCCACCGCGATCGCCTCGGGGCTCCTGCACGACTCCGTGGAAGACACTTCGATCACGATCGCGGAGATCCAGAAGGAATTCGGCGATCAGGTGGCGCACATCGTCGAAGGCGTGACCAAGATCTCGCGCATCGATCTCGCCAGCCGCGAAGAGCGCCAGGCGGAGAATGTCCGCAAGATGCTGCTCGCCATGGTCGACGACATCCGCGTCGTCCTCATCAAGCTCGCCGACCGGCTGCACAACATGCGCACGCTCGAGCACCTCCCCGCCGAGCGCCAGCAACAGATCGCGCGCGAAACGCTGGACATCTACGCGCCCATCGCGCACCGCCTCGGCATGGGCAAGATCCGCGGCGAACTGGAAGACCTCGCTTTCGAATACGTCGACCCCATCGGCCATGACCAAGTGAAGAAAGCGGTCGAAGAGCGCCGCAAGGCGGGCGACACGCAGCTCGCACGCTTCCTCGGCGTGGTGCAGGAGAAACTGAAGGAGAACGGCATCGACGCGCGCGTCGACAGCCGCATCAAGCGCCTCTACAGCGTGCAGCAGAAGATGCACCGCCAGCGCATCTCGGTCGAGCAGGTCTACGACCTGTTCGCCGTGCGCATCATCACGCATTCCGTGCGCGACTGTTACGGTGCGCTCGGCGCCATCCACAATCTCTGGCGACCCGTGCCTGGCCGCATCAAGGACTTCATCGCCATGCCGCGGCCCAACTTCTACCAGTCACTCCACACCACCGTCATCGCCGAGGACGGCACGCCCTTCGAAGTCCAGATCCGCACGGAAGAGATGCACAAGATGGCCGAGGAAGGCATCTCGGCGCACTGGAAGTACAAAGACGGCCCGGTCAGCGCGAAAGACGAGCAACGCCTCGCATGGTTGCGGCAGGTCGTCGAGTGGCAGCGCGACCTCACGGACCCCAGCGAATTCCTCTCTACCCTCAAAGTCGATCTCTACCCGGAAGAGGTGTACAGCTTCACGCCGAAGGGCAAAGTCGTCATCCTGCCGCGTGACGCCACGCCGGTTGATTTTGCTTACACCATCCACACCGAAGTCGGGAACACCTGCGTGGGCGCGCGCGTGAATGGACGCATCGTGCCGCTGCGCCACAAACTGCGCTCCGGCGACATCGTTGAGATCCTGACGCAGGCGGGGCATCAGCCTTCGCGCGACTGGCTCAGCTTCACCAAGTCATCGCGCGCGCGGCAGAAGATACGACATTGGCTCAACGTCCACGAACGCGAGCGCGCCCTCGAGATCGGCCGCAAGCTCATCGATAAGGAAGCGCGCAAGTATCGCGTGTCGCTGAAGACCGTTGATGAAGAAGCCTTCAAGCGTGTCGCCGCCGACTACGGCCTCGGCCGCCCTGACGATCTGCTCGCCGGCATTGGCTATGGAAAATACTCGGCGCGCCAGGTGCTCGGCCGCCTGTTGCCGCCTGACGCGAAACCGCCCGAGCCACCGCCCGCCGAGGTTGAAGACAAGCCCGGTGCGTTCACCAGCGTGGTGCGCCGCGTCTTCGGCGGCGATAGCCACGCCATCAAGGTCAAAGGCCACGACGACCTGCTCGTCTACCGTGCGCGCTGTTGCAACCCCATCCGCGGCGAGCAGATCGTCGGCTATGTGACGCGCGGCAAGGGCGTCGCCGTGCACGCCAAGTCTTGTCCCAACGTCCAGAACCTGATGTACGACGTGGACCGCCGCATCGACGTCGAATGGGGACGCGACCTGCAGAAGAAGCAGGGCTACCCGGTGAAGCTCACGCTCTTCACCGACGACCGCGCCGGCATGCTCAAGCAGATCACCGCCGTCATCAGCGACGACAACACCAACATCCGCAACATCGACGCCCGCACCGCCAACGCGCAAGCCACCATCGACGTCGTCATCGAGATCGAAGACCTGAAACACCTGGAGAAGATGGTCGTGGACCTGCGCAAGATCCCCGGCGTCCGCGAAGTCCAGAGAGTGCAGAAGCTCTAGCCGCAGATTCACGCGGATGAACGCGGATCAGACAGATCGCGCGAGCCAAGAACCTAAGAACCGCTCATCCTGAGCGAGTCCGCCGCGGCGGACGAGTCGAAGGACCCCACAGGCGATTGCGCTATCAGCGCCGTCAATTGCTATCTTCAACCAAGTGCGATCAGCCGCTGAGGTATTCTTTCCAGCTCTCAAATCCCGCGCCACGAGGTCCTCATGTCCGCAACCGCCGTCGCCACCAACAACGCACCGCAAGCTATCGGTCCTTACTCGCAAGCCATCAAGGCCAACGGATTCGTTTTCTGCTCCGGACAGGTCGCGCTCGACCCCGCCACCATGCAAGTCGTTCCCGGTGACGTGAAGGCACAGACCGAGCAGACGCTGAAGAACCTGAGCGCCGTGCTCGCCGCCGCCGGTACGAGCCTCGACCGTGCCGTCAAGGTCTCGGTCTTTCTGAAGACGATGGCCGACTTCGCCGCCATGAATGAGGTCTACGCCAAATTCTTCACCGCGACCAAGCCCGCGCGCTCCACCGTCGCCGTCGCGGGCCTGCCAAGAGATGTCGCAGTCGAGATCGACGTGGTAGCGCTAGCCTAAGACGCAGTTGGCAGTTGGCAACTGGCACTTGGCAAGTAGTAAGTGGCTGAATAGATTCGGAGCCAACTGCCAATGGCTAACTGCCAATTGCGCTTTTGCGGGCTTTCGCCCGCAAAAGCAAAAGGCCCCGCGTCTCCGATTCAGGGCTCGCCTTCCCCGCAAAGGGGAAGCGATGGGGACGGGAAGCCTCGTTGCTCGTGCCGCTGGGCCTGGTTGGGCCAAGCGGCATTCCGCGCGGTTAACTCTGAGTTACGACATCGCCTGCGCGGCGCCCAGCCACACCAGCCACGCTACTACCAGCGCCGCGCCCAGCAGGATCCGTTCTGTTATCCGATTTCCGAACACGTCAGATTAGAGTGCGCGCGCAAAAATAGGGTTGGCGACCGCCGCCAACCCCGCGCACTTATTTTCGTGATCGAGCAAGCAACCAAAATCAGGCAGACTCACCACGCCCGGCACGCATTCTCGCGCACCATCGGCTGGCCCGTTTTGCAGCTCCACGCCTTCTGGAACTCCGGCATGTTCTGCACCACGCCGTTCACGCGGAAGCGTCCCGGCGAGTGCGGATTCGTCTGCACCTGCAGCCGCACTGCCTCAGGCCGCTGATTGCCGCACCATATCTGCCCAAAGCCGAGGAACAAGCGCTGCTCGGGCGTGAAGCCGGCAAGCGTTTGCGGCGTCTTGCCCTGCATCATGGATTGCAGCGCCATGTAGGCCAGGCGCAGCCCGCCGTTGTCGGCGCTGTTCTCGCCGAGCGTGAGCCGGCCGTTGACGTGCACGCCGGGCAGCGGCTCGAACGAGCTGTATTCATCGGCGATGCAGCCTGTGCGTTTCTTGAATTCGGCTTCGTCACTCTGCGTCCACCAGTTGCGCAAGTTGCCCTGGCCATCGAACTTCGCGCCCTGGTCGTCGAAGCCGTGCGTCAGTTCGTGTCCGACCACCGCGCCCACGCCGCCAAAGTTCACCGCGTCGTCGCCGTCCTTGTCGAAGAACGGCGGCTGCAGGATGCCCGCCGGGAAATTGATGTTGTTGTTCGCCGCGTTGTAATAAGCATTCACCGTTGGCGGCGTCATGCCCCATTGGCTCTTGTCCACCGCTTTGCCGATGCGCTCCAGGTTGCGGTGGAACTCGAAATTCGACGACCGCAGGATGTTCCCCATCGCGTCGCTGCGCGACACCGCGAGCTTCGAGTAGTCGCGCCACTTGTCGGGATACGCGATCTTGTCGCTCACCAACGCCAGTTTCGCCAGCGCCGCCTTCTTCGTCTCCTCCGTCATCCAGTCCAGCGACTTGATGTCCTGCTCCATCGCCTGCTTGATCATCTTCACCATCTCAAGCGTGCGCTGCTTGCCCGCCGGCCCGAATGTCTTCTTGACGTACGGCTGGCCGAGCAGTTCCCCGAGGTCGCGATCGGTGTAGCGCGTGCAGCGCTTCCAGCGCGGCTCCATCTCTTCCACGCCGCGCAGCACCTTGCTGTTGAACGCAAAGTCTTCATTGATGAACTTGTCGGGCAGCATCGCCACCGCGCCGTTCAGCAGGTGCCAGCGCAGGTAGCTGCGCACGTCGCCGATGGGCTGCGACTGCAGGACCTCATTCACGCCCTTCAGGAACCCGGGTGACGAAACGTTCACCTTGTCGAAACCCACGGCGCCGATACCGCCGAGATAGCGGTCCCAGGAGAACGCGGGCGTCAGCGCCGCGAGTTCCGCGCGCGTCATCGGGTGGTAGCGATTCGCCGGATCGCGCATCGCCACGCGGTCCATCGTCGCATTCGCCAGCGCCGTCTCGATCGCCAGCACAGACTTCATCTCTTGGGCCGCGCGCTCCGGCGCGTCGCCCGCCAGCTCGAACATCTTCTGCACGTGCTTCGCGTAGGCCTCGCGCTTCGCGACGGTGCGTTCGTCCGTTTTCAGGTAGTCATCACGGTCGGGCAAGCCGATCCCGCCCTGGCCGGTGGATGCGATGTTTTTCGACGCGTCCTTCAGGTCCGGTTGCGCGCCGAAAACGATCAGCCCGCGGATGCCGTTGTTGTGCAGCAGTGCCACCGCCGCCGGGACCTCGGCCGCCGTCTTGATGCTGTCGATACGCCGCAGCAGGTCCGCCAGCGGCGCCAGACCCTTGCGATCGATCGCATCCGTGTCCATGCACGCGGCATAGAAGTCGCCGATCTTCGTCTCCAACGCGTTCTTCGGTTGCTTCGCGGCCGCTTCCAGGATCTCGTGCAGGACTTCCTGATTCCGCTGGCTCAGCTCGTTGAAGCGCGACCAACTGCTCTGGTCCGCCGGGATGGGATGCGCCTTCATCCAGCCGCCGCAAACGAATTGATAAAAATCCGTACACGGATCGGCCGTGCGGTCCAGTTGGTTCAGGTCGAACCCAGGGATCTTCTGCTCACCGCCCTGCGCCACCACATTCGCCACCGCCAAGACACACAAGAAGACAAACACAGCCATAAGACGGACAGCTCGCATTACTCACCTCAAAGGAAGGTTAACGGGCCATCTATTGTACAAGCGGCGCGCGATTGCAGGCCTCGCGGGTCTTAGCGCGAGCTGATTATTTGGAGCCGGAGGCGACAAGAACTAGAACTGCCATTCCGGACGGATATCGAGGACCTGATGGACGCGCGTCATCTCCAGCAGCGACTGCACGCGCTGATTCACACCTACCAGCACGAACTTGCCGCCGCGGCGTTGCGCCGAGACGTGCGCGTTCACGAAGCAACCGAGCCCGGCCGAATCGACATACGGCACGCCCACCAGGTCGAGAACGAGCGTGCCGGCGCTTTGGGCGCGCAATTCGGATTGCAGCGGGAACAGCGTCCCGAGCGTCACCGGCCCGGTCACGTGCAGCAGCGTGCACTCGCCACCGGAACGCTGGTCGGTCTCGATCGTCAAACCATCCGTCATGAGGCGCGATTGTAAATAGCGCGTGTCATCGCGATTATTAAAGTTTTGTAACAAAGCGCCGGCTGGCACGTCCGACTACAATCGCTGCACAGGAGAAGATCATGCGCTTTCGGCACGCTCTGCTGCTCGCTCTCATCACCTTCATCGCCATTTCCACCCATGCCCAGACCGGCGCGAAACCGCTGCGCACGCTGGCCGACGTGGTGGACCTCCAAGTCACGCAGATGGAGCGATCCGTCCTGCGCCTGGCCGACGCGATGCCCGACGACAAGTTCGACTTCAATCCCACGCAGCTCAATCTCGCGGACAGCCGCGACCCGGTCCGCACGTTCGCGGGCCAACTGAAGCACTTGGCCACCGACAACTACGACATCTGGTCGCCGCTCACCGGCGAGCCCGTCCCGGCCAACATCAAGGACGTGAACGGCCCCGCCGAGCTGACCTCGCGCGCCGACATCATGAAGTTCCTGAAGGATTCGTTCGCGCTCGGCCATCGCGCCGCCGCCACCATCACCGAGAAGAACGCGGTGGAGAAGCTGCGTTTCCGTGGCAACGACTTGCCGCGCATGTACCTGGCCACCTTCGCGCTCATCCACGACAACGACCACTACGGCCAGCTCATCGTGTACCTGCGCCTGGCCGGCATCACGCCACCGGGGAGCCGCAAGTAGTCGTACACTGTAGGGTCCGGAAGCGCAGGGGGTCCGGTGATCCTCCCGGTCTTCAAAACCGGCGCGTGGCACCTTCGCGGTGTCATGGGTCCGTTCGACTCGGACACGCTTCCGCCAATCCAGCCCCAAAGAAAATGGCCCGGCTCATTCGGCCGGGCCGATTCTGTTCAATACCCTGCTAGCTCTTCGGTGGATAAGCAGCAGATCCCTTCTTGCCATGCTCCATTCCGCTCATCTTGTGCCCACCGGCGGTGCAGGTATCGGCGACGTGCTTGATGCTCATCACCTTGAAGTGTTTCTCGCCGGTGGCTTTCTCCATCGTGTCAGCGGTCTTGCTTTCCGTCTCGCCGATGGCCTTGCCTGACTTCTCCCACATGCCGGTCAGCGCGACCTCATGCCCGACGTGGCTCTTGAGCTCGTCGTTCCCGCCAACTTCGACCGCGCGCTTCTTGCCCGCGCCCTTCAGCTCGTACACGCCTTCGTTGTTCGGGCCGCTGAGGCAGCCCTTGATGGTGGCCTCATGGTCACCCTTCATCTTCTTGTCGTTGTGTTTCGCATTAGCGTCCTGCGCGACCGCCGCTCCCACGAGCAGCGCGGCGCTGAACAGGACCAGCAACATTCGTTTCATGGCATCTAACCTCGTTGGCCCAGAGTGGCCTCTTAAGGTTGGGATGCGCGCTGCCCAGGATATGCAGCCCGGACAACGGGTAAAAGGAACTCAGCCCGCTAGCTTTTCGGCTTGGCTTTCCGGCTCACCGAGCAGCTATCGGACTTCATGGTCACCTTGGTCTCGTTGAACGTCTTCTTGTCGGTGGACCACGTCCCTTTCAGCTGGACAGTGTGGCCCACGTGCGGACCCATGTTGTCCGGGCCGGTGATCTTCACCGGGTGGGTGTAACGTCCGTTGGTGATGGTGTAAGCGCCGGCGGCGCCGGCCACGCAGCCGGTCATGACGTGCTGCTTCGGCGCTTTACCCGTTTGTGCCGCGGCGGTTGCCGCCAGCGCGCACAATAGTACGACCCATGAACTCGGCTTCACGTATAAGTCCTCGCGATCAGGATGAACGACTACGCTCTACGCTATCAGAGCCGTCGCAGGCAGCGCAAAATCACATCTGCAGATAGGTCTTGCGATGGAAGAAGCTGTTCTCCTGCCCGACGAGCCAGTGGGTCTCCCAACCTGCCGACGTCAGCAGCAAGCGGGGGCCATGTGCGTCTGCCGGCAGCTCGAACGCCACCAGCGTCACGTACGACTCCGACGGACGCAGCGCCTGATTGATGGGGGTGTTCTTGGCTCCCATCAGGCCTTCCAGGATTTCAGGCGCCGCATCCGCCGGACCGAAGCGACGGCCGTCGTCGGTCTCTACCGCCACGGAACGCGGATTCGGCGTCAGCCAGCCGTTCCCGCGATGTGGCGAGATCGTCTCTTCATCAAAGCGCGTACGCAGCGCGACCACGTAGAACACGCCGTTCGCCTTGCGCCCGCCCAGTTCGGCTGCCGTTTTTACGGCAGCGACCGAGTACGCCGTGTGGCAATCCACCTCGCAGAAATACTTCTCCTGGCCCTTCGCCAGTACCTTCTGCTGGCTCCACACCGCGCAACCCAGGAGCAATAACGCATACACCGTGGCGCCGGTTCCCCAGATCAACGCCATGGCGCGCGCGATCTGCCGCTTGCCGATCACGGTGCAGATGAGCACCACGGCTCCGGCGAACACCGTGCCGAAGATCGCGCCCAGCAGGGCCGCGAACGCCGCCGGCGGGATGAAATTGAAGTCAGTATGCATCGTCTCCTCCAGGCTGGCGCCGTCGCCGTATCAGTCACCCGCGATCTCGAGCGGACGGGGGGGCAGGTTCTCGCCGATCCGCCCGAACCGCCGGTCACGTCCATGGAACTCGGCCACCGCGGTCTCCAGGTCGGCGACGCCGAAGTCCGGCCACATCACCGGCGAGAACACCAGCTCGGCGTAGGCGCACTCCCACAGCAGGAAATCGCTCAGCCGCTGTTCGCCGCCGGTGCGGATCAGCAGGTCGACGTCGCGCGTCGCCTCGTCGGAATTCATGACCGCGCCGAGGACGCGGGCGAAGCCGGCGCGCGTGGAAGCCTCCGGCGAATGCGCGTGCCGCGCCGCGCGCAGGATGGCATCACGCGCGCTGTAATCCACCGCGACGCGCAGTTCCATGCGGGTGCCCCGGCGCGTGTGCTGCTCGGCGCGCACGATCTCCACCAGCAGAGCGGGCGACAGGCGGTCGCGCCGTCCGATGATGCTCAGCTTCACGCCGTTCTGCCGCAGCTCTTCGGTCTCGGAGCGCAGGTGCGCCGCGAACAGCCGCATCAGCGCGTTGACCTCGGCCGGCGGCCGCTGCCAGTTGTCGCTGGAGAAGGCGAACAGCGTGAGCGTGGTGATGCCGAGGTCGGGCGCGGCCTCGACGACCTGGCGCACCGTGCGCGCGCCCGCGCGATGCCCGGCGATGCGCGGCAAGCCGCGCTGCGCCGCCCAGCGTCCGTTGCCGTCCATGATGATGGCGGCGTGCAATCCTGAAGAACTTTGATTCATAAAGTATCGGCCGAAAAAAATTTTGGCCCTTATCCTTCCCGGGTCGATTGGATCAGCGACTCCATCTCTTCCAGATACTGCTCCAGGGCGCGCTTCCCCGCGGCCGTCAGCTTGTATTCCGTGCGCGGCACGCGGCCCTCGAAGAACTTGTTGCACGCCAGATAGCCGGCCTCTTCGAGCTTGCGTGCGTGCACGCTCAGGTTGCCGTCCGTCGTGTTGAGCAGGCCCTTCAGGTCGTTGAAGCTCAGCGCCGTGTTGACCGCCAGCGCGCTCAGGATGCCGAGCCGGATGCGATCGTGGATCAGGCGATCGAGCTCGCTCGCCACCGCCGGCCCGCGCACGGATTTGTGTGTCTTGTGTGGCACAGCCGCCCCGGCTGTGCGCGTTGCGATGCGATTCAGATTTCTAGCCACCATGACCTCGCGCTACCAGGATTCCGAAAACGATGTGCAGTCCGCCAAAGCCGGCCGCCATCCACCAGTCGCCGAGCAGCGCCGGCGAAAGCAGCGCCAGACCGCCCACGACCATGAAACATGCGCCCATCACCTTGACGATCCGCACCGAGAAAGCGCCGCCGGCGATGACCGCCGCGCCATAAAGCAGGAGCCAGGTACCCGGCAGCAAGCCCGTAAGCCCTTCGCGGAACAACGCCGCGCTCAACAGCGCACCCGCGCTCAACGGCGGGGCAAAACCCAGGATGAACTTTCGTCCGGGACCGGAGAACAGCGGCACGCCGGCACGCTGTGCCTTGCGCGCCATCGCCCAAAAACCGATCGCCAGCGCCAGCGCCGCCTCCACCAGCCACACTTCCAGCCAGCGCTGCTGCTGCGCTGCGCTGTTGAAGCGCGTGCCGAGCGGTGCTATCTGCACCGCCGCGGCGACCAGCGCCGTCGCGCCCATCACGATCTGGCCGCGTCCCGGCACGGCAGTGAACGACGATGCGTTCTCCAGCGTCCGCCGGATGAAGCGGAGGTCGTCGACCGCGACACCGGGATTGACCGGCGGCCGCAGGTCCTGCTCGAGGGCGCGCAACCGCCGCCGCAAACGATGGCGTGGTTCCTGCATCGCGTAGATTAGACGCCAAGGCGGGCTTTGTGTCAAGTACTTTGTTGCGCAAAGTCACCCCGAGTCGCGAAGCGCGAGTCCGAGCCGCGCCTTTTCAAAGCAAGACATTCTTCATCGGGCCGTCATCCTGAGGTGGCGTGTTTTGCCGCCGAAGGATCTACGGGTTTCCGCCCGTGGCGTCCCTACGGGACTCATCGCTTTTTCCTCAGTCATCCCGCCGTTGAAACGACGGGCTATCCCATGTCGCGCCTCCGGCGCCGGCGATGCGTCGGCTACTCATACGCGCTTTTCATTCGAGGCGTCATCCTGAGGCCGCGAGTTTGGCGGCCGAAGGATCTACGGGTTTGGCCTTCGTCGGCGGGAAGCGGTCGGGTTCGTTAGTGTGGTCGAGGGGGCGACGGGGTTCTTGCTTGGGCCGAGGCTGCGCCTCGGATGCGCTCGCGTGGCGAGCGCGCACAGCCGAGGGCGGCTGTGCCACACGGACCGCATCAGGACGAACTGCGTTAGCACCGCCGCGAGGGGCGGTCGAGATGCCGAGAGATTCGAGTTCGTCTTTGTTCTCAGTCGGAAGGCGATCGACGGGCGGACCGCTCAGCGGCGCGACGATGGCGAGGTCTTCGACGGAGTACGGCGTGGGCTGGTCAAAGGCGCCCTGCGGTTCCTGCGCGATGTCGAGCGTGACGTCTTCGGCGTTGGCGGGCTCGAGCTGGCAGTTGCGCAGGTTCTGGATGGCGAGCGAATAGACGTAGGCCAGCTGCTTGCCGAGCTTGAGGTCGATGGTGCCGTTGAGCAGGCGGCGGGCGAGGTCGGTGAGGGCGAACTGGATGGAGTTGGCGTCTTCGAGCGGCGGGATCTGGCGGAGCGGGTTCGAGTGGTAGGTCTGGGTGTGGTAGTAGCAGAAGTTCTGGTGGCGCAGGGCGGGCGAGCCGCAGCGGATGCCGTTGACGCGGACGTGGCGGCAGCGCGGCGCCTGGGCCCGGGGAACGACTTCGTCGGTGTTACGCATGGGGGAGGGGGCTCCTTTTGATATGTCGGTCTAGGAAAACAAAGGGTTTAGGCGATGGGGTTACCGCGTAAAGTCTTGATAAATCGGGGAAAGTATGGAAGCGGCGGGAGTTGTGTTGCAAAATTGCTTTAAGTTATTGACTGTGTACATGGGTGAGCATAGGGCTATGAGAAGAGATTGTCAAGGGCAATCGAAGGGCCAAACTATGTAAGAGAAAAGCGTTCGTTCAATTATGATTTCTGTCTGGTGTATATCTTGTATTAGATCTGCGGTTGAGAGTATGTTTTTCTCTCTAATGAGCCTTTCCATCCTCAATTCGCTTCGTCGTGAGCCTTCGCTCTTTAAGGGTAAGAAGGTCATCGCTATCGGCGACTGTGCAGTTGATCAAAGCTTTCGCTGTTACATACCAAAACCCGGATTACATGCCACACATGCTGGCGAAGAGAATCTGGATGTCGAGCCAAATGGCGAAGAACTGGGAGTTGGCGGCGTAAATGCCGTATGTAAGTTCATAAGAAGTTTCGAAGTGGAAGCATTTGCGATTACCGCTGTAGGTTCTGATCCTGAGGGCGTCCTCGCTCGTCAGATCATGGAAGCAGAACATCCGCGCAACAGATGTTTCATGCTCGCCGGTGTCCAATCAGTGACGCGACTCAGATTCTTTGTTAAGAACAGCAACAAGGGCGACTATGGGTTGCGGTACCGGGTTAACAAGGAACCGCAAATTGCGTTGTCGATACAGCAAGTCGAAGCAATGCTCGCCGAAAACTCGTTTCTAAGTTGGTTTTACGATGAATTGCTTACAACCGATGCAATGATCCTTAACGATTTCGAAAAGGGGTTCTTCTCAGCTGCAGGTATAACCTCGATTGGAGCGGTTATCCGGAAAGCGAATGTCGCACGGGCGCGCATCAAGAAGCCACCGATAATCGTTATCGTGGATCCGAAGTTTGAATGGAGTAAGTTTAAGAACCTTCCGACGACAGTTCTCAAGCCGAATCACCGGGAAGCCGCTACGGCCGTTGGATTAGACCAACTCGCAAACCACGACACCATCGATAATCATTCGGAATTGCTCACACTTGCGACTCAAGTCGCGCAACAGTACAGCCCCATATTCCCCAAGATATTCATAACGCTTGGCCACAACGGCGCGTTGCTCTTGACGACAGAGCAATCCCATACCCATGTTTACAAGTACTCAGCTGTCGAGGCTCCTGCGTCGCCCTTTGCTGTCGCCACACATTGCGGCGATGTTTTCGATGCGAGCCTTGCCTTGGGTTACACAATCAGTTCGAGCGACGACGACGTAGGGTCATTCGCTAATGCAGTCTCTTCCCTACAGTTTGCGATGTTGACAAGCCATATCGTCGATCGTCAGACACTGCTTCAACCGATCAATATCGCTCACATAACAAGTCATCAGGGTTTGTCGGAAAGGATTGCTTCACTCCCGGTTATTCAAATCCGACACAAAGATTCAGCTTTGGGCGCGAGACGCGAACGCGCCACAAGACGTAGCAAGAAGTCAGTGCGCGATCTTATCGCTTGGGCAGGCCATCCACATGTCACGCTTGCTCTTGTTTTTACAGATGTTGCCGGTTCGACGGCCCTAGCAACAACGCTGGGCAATGAAAAGATGAATGTACTACGAAGGCGTCATTTCGCTGCAGCTCGTCGCGCGATTCAGCATCACAATGGATATGAGGTGAAAAACGAAGGGGATGCGTTCATGGCAGTTTTTAGAACCTCGGTGGCAGCCGTAGACTTTGCGTTAAGGCTTTCGCGGAAGACGGGCGACCAGCGGATTCACATTCGGGCGGGCATCCATGTTGGCCCCGTTCAAATTGATGAGGATGAGGGCGATATCTTTGGCGCAATGATCAATTTCGCTGCTCGGGTCGTCGGGAATGCAAAAGGGCCTGAAATATGGATCAGCGATAAGGTGAAAGCCGAATTGGATGAGGAGAAAGCGCAAGCGCATGCGGCTCTCGAGTGGATAGAACATCCTCCTACCGCCATGAAGGGCTTCGAAGGCGACCACCGACTATGGTCCCTTGCCTCGGTCTAAGAATAACCCTAAATCCCCACCGCCTCGTAGTCGCCCTCGCCGCTGCTGCGCGGTGGACGGTGCGGGATCTCGTAGGGCGTGCGGTTGCGCAGACGGTACTTGCGCAGGGCGCGACCGGCATACAGTCCGCCGACTACGACGCCGGTAGCTGCCAAGGCGCCACCGACGTACAGCAAGGGATGTTCGATGACCGGGCCGGCGACACGGCTGGTGTTCAAGGCAATGCGGCCGGGCCAGCCGGTAGCCGCGAGGAAGTCGTCGACCGCCTGGTCGCCACCGCGACCGAGCTCGCCCCGCGAGTACAGGAAAGTGTGTTTTACCGGCATGGTGGTTTTCCCGGCGCCGGGGACGAGGGCCCGCTGCCGTCCGTGTTCCGCCTGCGCCCCGAGCAAA
>CAYWSH010000033.1:20767-27475 GCA_964460655.1 uncultured Terriglobales bacterium
GGTCCTTCCCCGCCCTGGGGGCACCTGGATCCGAGCGCGCGCCGGAGTTACAGGAACCGTGGTTTAACCGGAATGGCGGTGTTCTCGCCGCCGGCGACGATGGCGTGCTCTGCGTCACGCTCCGCCTGCGCCGCGAGCAACTCGGTAAGCGCTTCTTCGATGACCGCGGGCTGCGTCCACTGGCAACGGAATGCGATACGCCCCGACTTGTCGATGAGGAAGGACGGGTTCGGCAGCTTGCCGTACTTGCGATGAATGGCGCCGCGCACCTCGTCCACGATGATCGGCATTTCGACGTCTTCTTCGTCGCGCAACAATTCGGCGGCCGCGATCTTGTCGTCGATCGTCACGTGTTGCGGCAGATCGTTCCCCGGATGCGCCTCGCGCACATAAACGAAGAGGAAGGCGACGTCGTAGCCCTCGTGTTCCGCGAAAAGTTCGTTCATGCCGGCGATAGAGCCGATGGTCATCGGGCAGGTCGCCGAGCCGAAGGTCAGCACAACGTTCTTCTCACCGCGCAGATCGCTGAGACGGACTTTGTCGCCGTCGAGCGTGCGGCCGGTGAAGTCGGGCGCGAACGACCCGGGGCGCGGTCCACCGAGCACCTTGCTCTTGGCCAGGTCATGGAGCAGCAGTTCGCGCGTGAACTTCGGATAGTTGTAAGGCTGGAAGCCGAACATGATGACGCTCCTTGCTCGTGGCCGGGGATCCTTAGGGCCGGGCGTCAGAACACCCATAGGATGCCACTGCCGGGCACCGAGTTGCGAATTCTGCCCTACCGCGCTCCGCCGCTTTCAAGCTACTATCGCAGCGGTGGCCGAAGCGCGCACAAAAACTCCTACTCCGCAGGCGAAAGACGCGCCCGAGCGCATCGTTTCGGCGGCGCCGGTGGACGATGATGCCTCGTTCGAACTGAAACTGCGCCCGCGCCGGTTGCGTGAGTTCATCGGCCAGCCCAAGGTCAAAGACAACCTGAGCGTGGCGATCGCGGCGGCACGCGAACGTGGCGAACCACTTGACCACGTGCTGCTCTACGGTCCGCCGGGACTCGGCAAGACGACGCTCGCCACCATCATCGCCAACGAGATGGACGCTGCCTTCCAGCAGACCAGCGGCCCGACGCTGCAGATCAAGGGCGACCTCACCGCCATCCTGACGAACGTGCGCGACAAGCAGGTGCTGTTCATCGACGAAGTCCACCGCCTGCAACCCGCGCTCGAAGAGCTGCTGTATTCGGCGCTCGAGGATTACCGCCTCGACATCATGATCGGGCAGGGCCCGTCGGCCCGCACCCACACGCTCGAACTGAAGCCCTTCACGCTGGTGGCGGCGACCACCCGCGCCGGCCTGCTTTCGGCGCCGTTGCGCTCGCGCATGGGCATCGTGCTGCGGCTGGAGTTTTACTCCACCGACGATCTGCGCGTCATCGTGGAGCGCTCGGCAGAAATATTGGGCGTAGCGATCGACGCGGCCGGCGCCACCGAGATCGCGGCGCGTTCGCGCGGCACGCCGCGCATCGCCAACCGCCTGCTCCGCCGCGTGCGCGACTACGCCCAGGTGAAAGGCTCGGGCAAGATCGACCAGCCCACCGCGCAGGCCGCGCTGGCGATGCTGGAAGTCGACCAGCACGGCTTCGACGAGATCGACCGCCGCCTGCTGCTCACCATCATCGAGAAATATCAGGGCGGTCCGGTCGGCGTGAACACGCTTGCCGCTGCGCTCGCGGAAGAAGCCGACGCCATCGAAGAGATCTATGAGCCGTTCCTCATCCAGATCGGCTTCCTCGACCGCACACCACGCGGCCGCGTGGCCACCCAGGCTGCTTACCAGCACTTCGGCATCCCGATGCGGCGCGCGGGTAGCCTGTTCTGACGCGCGAAGCTGACGGGTTGACTGACGCGGCACGCCGCTCGTCGCGGTGCTTACGCCGGTGCGCACTCTCCGTCTAAACTGCTCCACAATCAAATGTCGTCATCCTGAGGCCCGGTTTTGGCCGAAGGAACTACGTATTTCCTGAGAAACGCGGCAGTGCAAGCGAAATACCTAGATCCTTCGGCGGCATCCCGAAGCTTCGGGATACGCCGCCTCAGGATGACGCCGTATTAGGGTAGATGGATCGGTTGATTCGACGCGTTTCATCGCTGCTGCTGCTCGCGCTCCCGGCCCTGGCCGCCGAGGTGACGGTGCCGCGCCTTGAGGGCGCGCCGAAGCTCGAAGACTTCCTCACCATGCAGCCTGTGGGCGAGGTCGCGACGCACATGGCGAAGGTGCCCGGCGAGTTCGTCCAGCGTGAGCCTTCCGACGGCGCGCCGGCCTCGCAGAAGACGGACGTCTACCTCAGCTACGACCGCAAGAACCTGTACCTCGTATTCGTGGCGTTCGATACCGACGCGAAGTCCGTGCGCGCGCGGCTTGACCGGCGCGACAGCGGCTTCAGCGACGACGCCGTCGAAGTCATGCTCGACACGTTCCACGACCAGCGCCGCGCCTACGTCTTTGCGGTGAATCCCTTCGGCGTGCAGTTCGATGCGCTGTGGACCGAAGGCCGCATCGGCAACGCGCCCGCTGACTTCGCCGGCTTCGACCAGACGTTCGACACGCTCTGGCACAGCGACGGCAAACTGACGCCGCAAGGCTACGTCACCATGATCTCGCTGCCGTTCAAAAGCCTGCGCTTTTCCAAGGACCCGCAGCAGACATGGGGCATCATTTTGAATCGCACGCTGGTGCGCACGCAGGAGAACCTGTTCTGGCCGCAACTCACCACGCGCATCCAGGGGCGCATGAATCAGGCCGCGACGATGGACGGCCTGCACGACATCTCGCCCGGACGCAACATCCAGATCATTCCTTACGGCGCCTTTCGCTCCTTCCACGCCATCGACCTGCGCGATCCCAGCACGCCCGTGTTCGCGAACCGGATGTTCAAGCCCGATGTCGGGGTGGACGCGAAGGTCGTCCTGCATGACAGCTTCGTGCTCGATACGACGGTGAATCCCGACTTCAGTCAGGTGGAGTCCGACGAGCCGCAGGTCACCGTGAACCAGCGCTTCGAGGTGTTCTTCCCAGAGAAGCGCCCGTTCTTTCTGGAGAACGCGAACTTCTTCCAGACGCCGTTGAACCTCGTGTTCACACGCCGCATCGGCCATCCGGAATTCGGCGCGCGCCTTACGGGCAGGACGGGACCCTGGGCCCTCGGACTCCTGGCCAGCGACGATCGCGCTCCCGGCGAAGCTGTGCCCGCCACCGATCCGAACGCGAAGGACCGCGCATTCTTCGTGATCGGCCGCGTGAACCGCGACATCTTCAGCCAGTCGACCATCGGCGCCATCTTCACCGACCGCGAATTCGCCGGCCAATACAACCGCGTGGGCGGCGTGGACGCCAACTTCCGCCTCTCGCCGCACTGGCGCGTGAGCGGCCAAGCGGTCGAGAGCATGACGCGCGACTCTTCCGGCGCCGAATTCCGCGATCCCGCATTCAGCGCCAGCATGAGCCGCAGTGGGCGGCAGTTCAACGCCAACGCCACGTACACGGACATCTACCCGAACTTCGTCGCGCGCAGCGGCTTCATCCCGCGCTCCGATCTGCGGCAGGTCAGCGAAGGCGTGAGTTACCTGTGGCGGCCCGAGGGTAAGCACTTGATCGCGTGGGGGCCGCGGCTGACGGCGCTCCAGTCGGTCGACCACGATGGAACGCTGCTGCAGGCCTTCACGTCGCCGCGCGTCGAATTCCAATTCCGTGGCAATACGTCGTTCTCGTTCACGCCGATCGCCGACGATCACATCCAGCTGCGTCCGTCGGACTATTCGGTGCTGACGAAAACGCGCGCGTATCCCCAGCCGTTCTGGGGATTCAACTTTGATACGCAGTACTTCAAGTCGCTGGAGTTCCATGCCTTCCTCGTGAGCGGCGGCGGCGTCAATTACAACCCCGTGGCGGGCGTCGCGCCGGTGCGCACGCACGAAGACACCGGCCGCTTCACCATGACATTCCGCAGTACGAAGCGCTTGCGCGTGGACAACACCTATCTGCTCGAGCACCTGCGCGACAACAAGACGGACCAGACGTTCGTCACGAATCACATCCTGCGCACCAAGTGGAACTGGCAGTTCACGCGCGAGCTGGCCGTACGCACCATCGTGCAGTACAGCTCGTTGCTGTCGAACCCCGCGATCTCGACGCTACGTCCGACGAAGAACGTGAACTTCGATTTTCTGGTGAGCTATCTGCTGAATCCCGGGACCGCGGTGTACGTCGGCTACAACTCCAACCTGCAGAACCTGCAACGCGGCTTGGTCCCGACGTCGAATGGCCTGGCGCTGACGCGCGACGACTTCATGAATGACGGCCGGCAGTTCTTTGTGAAGGTGTCCTACTTGCTGAGGTTCTGACGAGCGCGCGCTAACTCTTTGGGAACCGCCACCGCGTGGCCGTCTCCTGCATATTCTGTCCCGACCAAGCCAGGACTTTACGTGGCCGGACGCGTACCAGGGCGTGCTTCTGCCGATCGAGCGGCAGCCAAGCGCCGTACTTCTCCTGCGACGCGGCCTTGAGCTTGGCCAGCAGCTCAGCGTCGATCGTCGGCGCGATGTCCTCGGCCTCGCCTTCCACGATGACAGCGTCAGCGCCGCTCTCCAGGTGGATAACGATGTTCGGGTTGCGTTCCAGATTGCGCCACTTGAACGTTTCGCGACCGGTTCGCCAGTAGATGGCGCCTTCGAGGAAGAATCCCACGACCGGCATGGCGTGCGGACGGCCGTCGGGGCTGACGCTTACGATCCAATAGTTGAGCGCCTTCTCGAGGCGCTCCACCGCGTGACTCCACGGCAGATAGTTCGCGCGCGGCTTCAGGCCGAACGCGGCTGGCAGGGAGGGAAGATCAGCAGCGGGTTCCGGGACAGCAGTCTTCGTCATACATTCCTCGCGTCAGACGACCTTCGCTTTGCCACGCTTCAGTGCGCGCGCGATCACCAGATCCAGCGCCGCCTTCGCGCGTTGATATTCGTCGGCCGAGATGCGCTCTTCCTGGCGGTCGACTTCCAGTTGGAACAACTCTTCCTTGAGCGCGTTGAGCAGTGTGGCGTGCGTGTCGCCGCCTGCGGCGGCTTGGCGGACGAGAGCGTCCGCCCCACGCGCGTGAGGCAGTGCGGACAGCGTCGTCGATGCCGAAGTGCCTGCCGCGGCAGCAGCGGGCGCCGGCCGCTTCATCGCGAAGAACGCCGTCGCCGTCAGCCCGACGACGATCGTTCCCAGCACGTACCAGCGATATTCATGCAATGGATCGGGCGCTTCGATCGGGCGCCCCAGCCCGCCGCCCGGGCGTTGATCGTCCGCACCGCCGCCGGCGGACGCGGTCGCGGCTTCCGCCCCTTGCTGTTCGCGCGGGAAGTCGCCGGTACCCGAGACCTTGAAGCTGATCGTCTCACCCGCTTTCACGCTGGTGGCGACTTGCGTGTTCGCCCCCTGGTCCTCTCCCTGGTTTCCGTTCATTGACTGGAAACGCTGCGCGTCTCCCGGCGCAAACGTCATCGCCTTCGGCGTGATGACTACGAAGTGCTCCAGCGCGTGTGGCGGCTTGATAGCGACGTCGAACGAACCTTTGTACGGCACGTGATAGCTCACCTGGAACCGGGTTTCGCCGGGGCGCAGGGGGAAGACGAAGTAATAGCGGCCCGGTGTTTTGCCGTCGGGCACGGCGGCTGATTGCACCGGCATGCCGTTCGGCGCCTGCGCCATCGACTGGTCGATCTGCGCGCCCGCGGGCAGCGTGATCGCGAACGTCTGGTCCGACATCACGGTGCGCTTCGGCGTCGCATCGTTTTTAATGGCGTAGAGCTCGACGGCCTGCAATTGATCGGCGGTCGCCTGCAGACGCATCACCTGCACCGTGGCGCCGACTTCGGGCAGCGACTTTACGGCGTCGAAGATCTCGATGTCGGCGGTCGTCTGGCCGGGCGGCAGCTGCTTGTTGTAGGTGACGTCCTGATAGACCGCGCGGATGAGGTGCGCGGGCGCTTGCGACTTCCCCAGGTCGAAACTGTACTTGCCCTGCTTGTCGGTCTTGGTGCGGGCGCCTTCTTGCATGCCGCCCTGGCCGAGATTAATCAGCACGACGTCGACTCCGGCGGCAAGCTTGCCGGAGGTGCCGTTGGTGACGGTGCCGGTGACGGTCTGGGCCACAGCGAGCGAGGCGAGGAACCAAAGCGAGAGGATGGATTTCAGCATTTTTTCATTTGTCATTTCTTCATTGGCCGTGAACTTCGGGAAATGAAAAAATGAAAGATCAAGAAATCAAAAAATCTTTCCTGCTTCCAGCACTTCGATCTCGGCCAGCACGCTCACGGCTTCGTCTTCGAGCGCGGCGCGCATGGCTTCGTAGTCCGCGTTCGGGACTTTGCCGGCCTTGAAATCGAAGTTCAGGTCGCGCAGGTTCTCGTAGACCACGTCTTTGCGCTCGTGCAGATAGTCAAGGCGCGACTTCGCGGCGCCGGCGGGCGCGTCATCACGCGCAAAAAAGACATACGCGAGCGTCAGGGCCATCACGATGCCGGAGAGCACGAGGCTGAGTGCCGGCGTCATATCCCCGGCTCCTGCCGGGCGCGGGCGCGCCAAGCGTCGACTTACGGCCCGCCGAGGAAATCAGCCGGGACCGGACTCACCGCCCCCCCTGGCCGGCCCCCCGCGCAACGCCTTGATACACACCCC
>CAYWSH010000033.1:27485-28319 GCA_964460655.1 uncultured Terriglobales bacterium
AGGAGTAAGGGAGGCTCAAGGGCCTTACCGACGCCGAGGGTTACAAGGCTGAGTGCGGGCGTAATATCTCCGTCCCCGGCCGGGCGCGCGCACGCAACGCGTCCACTTCCGGCGCGCCGAGGAAATCAGCCGGGGCGGAACTCGCCATCGCCGCTGCGGGTCGCGCCTGCCAGCGCTTGATGAACACGACTGCGAGTCCGAGCGCCGCGGTGAGCGCGGCGAACGGCATGATCCAGGCAACGCGCCCGAAACCGGTGGTCGCCGGCGCATTGATCACAGTGGTGCCGTACTCCTGCACGAATTTCTGCAGCACGAGGCTGTCGTTGTCACCGCCGGCGAGGAAGCCCGCGAGCTGCGTGCGCATCTTGTCGGAGTACGTGCAGCCCACGTGATTGCACTCCAGCAACACCTGATTGCAGCCGCAAACGCACATCATGCGGTGTCCGAGCTGGTTGAAGCGCGCCGCCGTCGTGTCGCCGGCGGCGAGGAGGAGCGGGCTAAGGGCGAGCAGCAGCGTAACGCTCCGGAGCTTCGTTCCGGCTCGCGGGCGAGTCACCCGCGCCCACACGTCTCGTGCTTTGGCGCAGAGCGCAGAGCGGAGAGCGGGGAGCGTACTCATCAGTCCCCCACCTCGGCGCCGACAGCCACGGGCTGGCGCACAGCGAGCGGCGCGCGCACCGTCGCCAGATTCGGCAGCAGACCGAAGATGGTGCCCAGCACCGTCACGATCACGCCGATCCATATCCACGCGACCAGCGGATTGACGCGCGCTTTGATGATGGGCTGGCCGCTATCGGGATTGCGTCCCGCGTAGATCAGGTAGAGGTCTTCCTG
>CAYWSH010000034.1:0-28313 GCA_964460655.1 uncultured Terriglobales bacterium
GCGTCGGCAAGACGGAAATGGCGCGCACGCTGGCGCAATTCCTCTTCGGCAGCGAAAAGTCGCTCATCCGCTTCGATATGTCGGAGTTCATGGAGCCACACTCGGTCTCGAAGTTCATCGGCTCGCCTCCGGGCTACGTCGGCTACGACGAGGGCGGCCAGCTCACCGAGCGCGTGAAGCGCGCGCCGTACAGCGTGGTGCTGCTCGACGAGATCGAGAAGGCGCATCCCGACGTGTTCAACATCCTGCTGCAGGTGTTCGAAGACGGCCAGATGACCGACGGCCTGGGCAATACGGTGGACTTCAAGAACACCATCATCGTGATGACCTCGAACATCGGCGCGCGTCACCTGCAAAAGCGCACTGGGCTGGGCTTTGCGTCGGAGAAGGACGAGGCCATCTCGGACAAAGTGCAGGAGATGGTGCGCAACGAGGTCAAGCGCACGTTCAATCCCGAGTTCCTGAACCGGCTGGACGAAGTCATCATCTTCAACGCGCTGGGCGAGCAGGACCTGATCCAGATCGTCGAGCTGATGGTGCAGCAACTGAACCAGCACCTGGCGCAGAAGGCCATCACCATCACGGTGAACGAAGACGCCAAGAAGTGGATCCTGGAAAAGACGCTCGGCGACCGCTCGTACGGCGCGCGTCCGCTGCGGCGTGCGTTGCAAAAGTACATCGAGGACCCGCTCTCGGAAGCGCTGATCCAGGGCACGTTCACCACGCGGCCGGCGTTCATCGAGGTCTACCTCGAGAACAACCAGCTCTTCTGGCGGCCCGTGGGCGAAGAGAAACAGGAAGGCGTGCTGCTGTATACGCCGTAAGAAGGCCGCATCAAGACACTCGAGCCCGGCCGCGGAGGCCGGGCTTTTCGTTTTCCGACGACTCGTCCACCTTTGCGGCGCACCGCTCGCGCTGAGGACTGCCATTTTTCGTCAGGAGTTTTGGCAGTTTCTTGTCAGTCAACGCTGCGAATCAGATGTTCGTCGTGAATTCCAAGCCTTGTCTTTCAGTGCTTTGTGATTGTCGAAGGTGCCGTACCTCACTTGGTAACGCGATTGCAATGTCACCGAGAGTTGCTTGGTCCCCCGACTCCCCTACTGCCCCTGCAGCCCCAAGCCGAACAACCGCTGTTCGCTCTCGTCTTGAATACGACGAGAATTGGAGGCTGCTGTGCGCGCAATGGGGAAACAGCTGCTTCTTTCAAAGCCACTTTTGTTGGCGGGACTCCTGGCCTTCGTATCACTGATGTTGTTCACACTCTTGACGCCGAACCTGCTGCGCTCGCGCGTCGCGGCCAATGAAGCGTCGGCCGTGGGTTCAATCAGGAGCATTCAGACCGCGGCGGCAACTTATCAAAGCGAACATCCGGAGAGAGGTTATCCGCAGTCGCTCGCGGAACTCTCGCCCTATCTCGATTCCAATCTCTCGGCTGGTCTGAAGTCGGGCTATGAGTTTCGGCTGGGTGGGACCGCTAACGGATTTACCGTCGAAGCGGTACCCACTGCGCAAGGGCAGACGGGGCAGCGCACCTTTGCAACCGACGAGAGGGGCGCCATAAGTTACCGAATCGGCCGCGGGGCGGAACAACTGCTTGACGGCGCGCCGACGCAGCCGCAAGGGAAAGCCTCGTCCCGCCGCATGATCCGCAGAGGCTCGATGGACTTCTTAGCCCCACACCCACAACAGATCATTGAAAAGATTCGCGCCGTAGCTTATGACTTTGGAGGATACGTTGACTCGGTGCGCCTCTCCGACGATGGCCACGAGGCACAGCAGGCGCGAATCGTCATCCGCGTGCCAGTCGTTCGCCTCGACGACGTTCGTAGGAAGGTTCGAGAAATCGCGGGGAACCCCCTGCGCGACGAAGACGAAGCGCGCGATGTAACCGCGCAGCACGTCGACCTGCAGTCGAATCTCCGCAACTTCCACGCCGAGGAGGCCCAGTATCTCGAAATCATGCAAAGGTCTGGCACCATCAAGGACACGCTGGCTGTTGCGGAACGCTTGGCTGACGTGCGCGGGCGGATCGAACGTACACAGGGCCAACTTGACGTTTTGTCGCACGAGACCGAGATGGGGCTGCTGGAGATCGCGTTGCGAACCGAAATCGTCGCACAGCCGGCCGAGATCCACTGGCATCCGGTAATGGCGGCGAAGGCCGCGCTCTCAGAAGCAGCGGGCGATCTCTCCGCTTATGCTGACTTCATGATTGCCACGGCCATTCGCCTGCCAGCGTTCTTGCTGTGGGCCTGCACGCTGCTTGCATCGGGCGTGGGCGGTTGGCGTGTGACGCGATGGTTCTGGAGAACGTTTGTCTACAGCGCCTGATTTACACCGTAGGAGCCGTTTGGGGTCAAGGTCTTTCTGTTTTTGAATCCTTCGCGCTCCCGTTAGAATCAACCAACGCCTATGAGACTGGATGCCCGCAAAGCCCTAGCCACAGCGCTTTTCGCCGTTGTCGCCGTTCTTGCCCGCCGCACGCTGCTGCACGCGCAGGCGCCGCAGACGCCCGGCCAGATCCGTCCGCGGCCTGCCGAAGGGCGCCAGCCGCAACTGCCGCCGCCCACCATCACCGAGTACCATCCGCGCTCGACGCTCGTGGTGCCACAGCATCCGGTGCCGCGCGCGAAGTATCCGGTCATCGACATCCACTCGCACCACCCCACGCCGATCCCCGCCGACCAGTACAAGCAGGTGGTCGAATCCATGGACCAGCTCAACCTCAAGCTGCTCATCAACCTGAGCGGTGGCTGGGGCGACCGGTTGCGGCAGGGTCTGGCGGCCATCAAGAACTCGCCGTATCCCGACCGCATGGTGCTGTTCGCCAATGTTGACTGGAACGGCTGGGGACCGGGCTCGGGCGAGAAGTGGGCGAAGCAATTCGAGGAAGACATCAAGGCCGGCGCCAAGGGGCTGAAGATCTTCAAGGACCTCGGGCTGTCCGCGAAGAAGGCTGACGGCACGCGCCTCCACGTGGACGATCCTGAGCTCGACCCCGTCTTCGAAAAATGCGCCGAGCTGAATGTGCCTGTCCTGATCCACACGGCCGACCCGGAGGAATTCTTCGCGCCGCTCGACTTCAACAACGAGCGCTGGCTCGAGCAGGCGCTGTATCCGGGCCGCCGCTATCAGGACCGCACCAAGTTCCCGTCATTCGAAGAGCTGGTGGGCGAGCGCGACCGCATGTTCGCGCGCCATCCCAAGACGCGTTTCATCCTGGCGCATTTTGGCTGGGAGGCGAACGACCTCGGCCGGCTCAGCCAGTTGCTCGATCGCCTGCCGAACGTTTATCCCGAGGTCGCGGCCGTGCTCTATGACTTTGGGCGCCAGCCGCGCGCGGCGAGGGCGTTCTTCATCAAGTACCAGGACCGCGTCTTATTCGGAAAGGATAGCTACCAGCCCGATGAATATCCTTATTACTGGCGGACGTTCGAGACCGCAGACGAATACTTCGACTACTACCGCGATTATCACGCGTTCTGGAAGCTCTACGGCCTCGACCTGCCGGATGAGGTCCTGAAGAAGCTGTATTACAAGAACGCGCTGAAGGTGACGCCGGGCCTGCCGTCGGCGGGGTTCCCGAAGTAAGCGCGAGGGCGCGTCATAGCCTCATCTGCGGTCTAAGATTTGAAAGCTCTTAACCGCAGATTACGCGGATAACAGGTCGCAGATTACGCAGAACGCTCTGCTTCACGACGTTCTAAACGTTTTTGTCCAGCCCGGCTCGCGAACGTGTTCCTCTTCCAGCCGGCGCAGTCGCGCTGCCAGGATGCCGGCGCGGCCAAGATAGCCGACGAGTTTCCGCGGGTCATGGCGCTCCACCACCGGCAAGCGGCCGACGCCGGCACGCAGCATGCGCGCAGCCGCGTCGTGCAGCGTCTCATCCGGATAGGTCACGATCACATCCGCATTGCCGACGGCGCTCACCGGCTGCCGGCCCGCGGGATCGGCCTCGAGCGCGCGCAGCACGTCGCCGCGCGTGATGATGCCGCTGAGCCGGCCCTCTGCGTCCACCAGGCAGAGGCCCTGGTGGCTCATCACCAGGGGATCGCGCCTCTGGATGCGCTCCGCCAGTTCGGAGAGCGGCATGGACTCGCTGATGGTGGCCACGTCGTGCCGCATCGTCTCGCTCACCACCACTTGCTGCAGCACGTCGGCTTCGTACTCGCTGTGGATACGCACGCCACGCCGCGCCAGCTTCTCCGTCATGATGGAATGCTTGGTGAAGCGGAGCGCCACGAGGTCCGCGATCACGCTCACCAGCATGAGCGGCAGCACCGCGTTGTAGTCCTGCGTGATCTCGAAGGCAAAAATGATGAACGTGAACGTGGCGCGCGATGCGGCGCCGAACACCGCGCCCATCGCCACCAGGGCGAACGCGCCCGGCTGCAAGTGCGCTTGCGGGAATACCTGGTTCACGGCCATCGCGAAAGCGCCGCCGAGCGCGGCCCCGACCATGAACATCGGCGCCAGCAGCCCGCCCGACGTTCCCGAGCCGAGCGTCACGAGGAGTGCGAGCGCCTTGAACAACGCAATGACCAGCAGCACTTTCAGCGCGAGGGTCCCGGTCAGGATCGCGGTCAGCGTGTCGTAACCCACACCCAGCACGCGCGGCACGAAGAAGCCGATCACGCCCGCCGCCACGCCGCCGATCACCGGCCACCACATCCAGTGGATGGGCAGCTTCTCGTACTGGTCTTCCACCCAATACAGCGCTTTGCTGAACACGACCGCGGCAAAGCCACAGAGAACGCCCAGCACGATGTAGAAGGGAAGCGCGCGGGGAATGCCGAAGTCCGGCGTGCCGACGTCGAACATCGGCCCTTGGCCCATCAGCAAGCGGTGGATCTCCGTCGCGAGCGTGCTGGCGATCACCAGGGGGATGAACGACCGTGCCTTGAACTCGAACAGCAATAGCTCGATGGCGAGGATGACGGCCGCGATCGGCGTGCTGAACGTTGCCGCCATGCCCGCGGCCGCGCCGCAGGCGAGCAGGACCTTGCGCTCGGCCGCCGTCACATGCAGCGCCTGGCCGACGAGCGAGCCGAGCGCGCCGCCCGTCTGGATGATCGGGCCTTCGGCGCCGAACGGTCCGCCGGTCCCGATAGCGATCGCAGCGGAAACAGGTTTAAGGAGCGCGACGCGGGGAGCGATGCGGCTGCGGCTTACCAGTACGGCTTCGATCGCCTCGGGAATGCCATGGCCGCGGATCTTCGCCGAGCCGAAGCGCGCCATCAGCCCCACGATGAGCCCGCCGATGGCCGGTACCACCAGGATCCACGCGCCCAGCGTGTGCTGCTGCAGCCCGTTGAACGTGGTCGACCAACGCTGGTAGAACACCACGTTGCTGCACAGCGCGATGAGGTTATAGAGCAGATAAGCCGCGCCGGCGGCCATGATGCCGATAAGAGCCGCCAGCAGCGCTAGTATCGCAATACGATATTGTTCCGGCCGGCTCTCCTCGAGTGGTGCTATCGGAACACTCATAAGAAGGTCTAGGTGCGGCGCTTTGTCTTCGCCCTGGAACTGACCAGCCGCTCCAAGGCAGCGACCAGCGCCGGCGCTTGCGAAGTCAGCTCGTCACGATGATGCCGTGCCAGGCGTGCCAGCAGCTTCTCGCCGCGCGGCAGCAGTTCCACCAGCACCTGCCTCCGGTCACTCTTGCCCCGGGCGCGCCGCACGAGGCCGCGCGCTGCGGAGCGGTCGATCAATTCCACGGCGCTGTGGTGCTGGATCTGCAGGCACTCCGCCAGGTCGCGGATGCTCGGCGCGGCGCCGGTCGGCACGCCCTTGATCGCCAGCATCAGCTGGTACTGCTGCGCTTCCACGCCCGCCCGGCGGGCCGCTCCTTCGCTGAAGTGCAGGAACTGGCGCAGGTGATTGCGGAAGGCGGCCAGCGCCTCGTATTCTGCCGGCGTCATCGCGCCTTTATATCGTGCCACGATATAAAGCTCCTGGCAAGCGTGAGGGCGGGGAGATGCGGGAATGGTACCTGACCGGGAGCCGCACGCAAAGGCACGATAGTGGCCGTCCCGCTGCCTGTGCCGGTACAATCTTCGGTTCCGCTAATCCCTTAGGGAGAACGATTTGATCGCCCGCTACACGCGACCGGGCATGGCCCGGCTTTGGAGTGACGAAGGCCGCTTCCGCGCGTGGCTCGACGTGGAACTCGCCGCTACAGCAGTGCTGGCCGAGGCCGGCATCGTGCCGAGGCCGGCGGCGCGCCTCATCCAACAGAAGGCCGACTTCGACGTAGCCCGCATTCACGCCATCGAGGCGGAGGTGAAGCACGACGTCATCGCGTTCACCACGGCCGTGGCGGAGAAGATCGGGCCCGAATCGCGCTGGCTGCACTACGGGCTCACGTCCAACGATGTCGTCGACACGGCGCAGGCACTGCTGCTGCGCGAAGCGTCGCGCGCCATTGCCGCGGGACTGCAGGAGCTCTCCGCCGTATTGCTGCGGCGCGCGCATGAGTTCCAGCACACGCCGCAGATCGGGCGCACGCACGGCGTCCATGCCGAGCCCATCACCTTCGGCCTGAAGATCGCGAACTGGTATGCCGAGGTGCAGCGCAACATCGAGCGCTTCGAGCGCGCGGCGGAGGACGTGCGCGTCGGTAAGTTCTCGGGCGCCGTAGGCAACAGCGCGCACCTCGATCCGGAACTCGAAGAGCGCATCTGCGCCCGGCTGCGACTCCAGGTCGCGCCGGTGACGTCGCAAGTGATCCAGCGTGACCGGCATGCGTACTATGTCGCGACGCTCGCCGTCATCTGCGCTACGCTGGAAAAGATCGCGCTCGAAGTGCGGCATCTGCAGCGCACGGAAGTGCGTGAAGCCGAAGAACACTTCGGCGCGAAGCAAAAGGGCTCGTCGGCCATGCCGCATAAGCGCAATCCCGTCACCTGCGAGCAGATCTGCGGCCTGGCGCGCGTGGTGCGTGCGAACGCGCAGGCGGCGTTCGAGAATGTCGCGCTGTGGCATGAGCGCGATATCTCGCACTCCTCGGTGGAGCGCATCATCCTGCCCGATTCGACCACGCTGACCGACTACCTGCTGGCGAAGACGGCCGCGCTCATCGACACGCTCGTGGTCTATCCGGAGCGCATGCTGGCGAACCTGAACAGCACGGGAGGCCTCGTCTTCAGTGGGCAGCTCTTGCTGGACCTGGTCGAGCAGGGCATCACGCGGGAAGACGCGTATCGCATCGTGCAGGGCAACGCCATGCGCGCCTGGAACGAAGGGCTGGATTTCCGCAAGCTGGTCGCGGCGGACCCCGTGATCCGGAAGCGGATCAAGAAAGCGCAACTGGAGCGCGCCTTCGACCTCGAGCGCCAGCTGCGCAACGTCGACAAGATCTTTGCGCGCGTCTTCCGCGAGACGCCTCCGGCGGCGGCAAGAGAAGAAGCTCGCGTTCAGGCAGCCGGCCTGCGGCGCCGCGGTTCGCGCAAGCGCCGCACGGCCGTGAAGTAGGCAAGCCGGGCAGCACCGGCCGCCAGCAGCTTGCGGCGGAACAAGCCGCGCAGGAAGCGCCGGCTGATCCGGCCGGCAACGTACTGCCCGTAGAGTTCCGCCCCCAGCAAACGGCCCAGCATGCGCGTGCAGAACGCGAAGCGCTCGCCGTTGGCCTGCACGCCCGCGCGCATGAGCTCCGGCACATCTGAGTAGGCGCGCACGTTGGCCTCATAGTCCTTGTGCAGGACAAGGAAATCCACCATCTGCAGGTAGTCGCGATAGCTCTGGATGGTCTGCTCTTCGATGGCAGCGCGTGGCTGCGTGTACAACGCGTACAGGTCGCTCTCCCGTGCGGCGGGACCTTTGGGATACAGCGCGCGCGCGCCGCAGTACGCCAGCGCTTCTTCGAGCACACGCACATAGAAGCGGTCTTCCGGCTGGTCATCGGCCGGCGCCTCCTGCCATTCGCCGCGGCAGGCGTGGTGGACGAAGTGCGCCGCCTCCTCGGCCGCGTGCAGCATCTGGAAGCGGCGCAGCGCGAGCGTATTCAAGTGCGGCAGGTAACAGACGTCGGCCGCGTCAAGGCGTGCCACTCCTTGCTGGATCTCAGCTTCAGATGCGCCGGCACGCTGCAGGGCGTGCGCGAGCGTTGCGGGATCCGCACGCACGTCGACCTCCGGGAGCAGGTCGACCAGGAAGCGCGGACCGGCGCCGGGCGCTGCCGCGTACTGGTTGATGTTCAGGAAACGCAGCAGCGCATCGATCAGGTTGTAGAACGTGGGGGTGAAGTCATCGGGCGTCGGACGCTCCTGCCGCCAGCGCTCCAGGCACAAGCGATAGCTTTCGTATTTCTCCAGCGGAGTCGCGTTAAAGGCGCAGAAGACATCGGGCCCAACGCGTACTGCTTCCACGCGGTCCGAGCGCTCGCCGGCCGCTCGCCAATAGAGCGCGTCGACGTTCTGCAGCACGGTGACGACCCGCGCCTCCGGCAGGCGGCGGCGTACTTCCGCCGGTAAATGTTGTGGCGCCAGGTGCGACTCGCCGAACAGCCCTACCAGCAAGGCTTTTGGATACTCCTGCCGTAGTTGCGCCAATTGCGCGGCGGCGTGGCGGTCGCGCGCGGCGATACGCCGCAGGTCGCCGCGCGGCCGGCAATCCACGCCATGGAGGGCAGCGCCCGCCTGGCGCGCCCGCTGCAGCAGCTCGAGGAACGGTGGCCACTCGTATCCCCACTCGGCATCGAAGCGGATCCGCGCGCGCAGGTCGGCGTCGCCGATCTCGCCCCGTGTCCACGCGTCGAGGATGGGCTGGTCGCGCGTGAAGATCATCTCGAACGCGAGCACCACAGGCCGGCCCAAAGCGGCAATCTGCTCGACCATCTCCGCCGCAAAGCGCTGCGACGACGGCAGGGCGTGGTAATCGCCGAGCAGGACCACATCGGCAGCGCTGATCGCAAGTTCAAGCTCGGCTGCGCTGATCGCCTCTTCGTAGGTGGTGAAGGCGTCAACAAAATCGCGCAGGTACTTGCGCCGTGAACGCGGGTCCGTGGCACGGATCTCGCGCGCCACACCCACGAGCGCCTGCCGCTCGGCCAGGCTGCGGCGGAATCGGATTGCCACTCGTGAAGCCATGCGGCGTTAGAGCGCAGCTACCCGTGTGGGTTGGATGCTGGCGCCGCGAGCAGGGCAGCCGAGGCTCTGGACTACGTCGCTGACCGGGCGCGGGCCAACCCGAGCTGCAGCACGCCGAGGATGGCTGGGCGCAGCGAAAGGGCGGGCAAGTCGCCAGCCGCGACCCAGCGGGCATCGCTGACGTCGCTGCTCGCGCGTAACTCGCCGCCGGTCACGCGGCAGAGGAAGTCGATCAGCACGTAGTGGTATTCGGCACGACCGTTTGCGTCCGGAAAGATGCTATCGAAGACGTCGAGCACCTCGCCGACCTCAACGATGAGACCAGTCTCTTCCAGCACTTCCCGCGCGGTGCCGTGGCGCAGGGTCTCACCCAGCTCGAGCATGCCGCCGGGAACGCTCCACTCGCCGGCCAGCGGCTCGGCCGCGCGGCGCACCACCACGACGCGGCCGGCTGCGACGATGACGGCGCCCACGCCGACGATCGGCCGCTCGGGATACGCGCGTTGGCGAGCGTCAGGCAGAAGGGCTCAGGAGAAGAAACTGCGCGGGCTGAAGTCGACGATGCGCCAGCCCTTGCGGCCGCGCTCGAGTTCGAAGCGCATCTGGTTCGCTTTGCGGATGGGCGCGCCGCCGGCCGCCGGCATCTCTTCCATCTCGAAGAATGCCAGGATGACGCCGCGCGAGCCTTCCGTGCTGCTCTGCGTGATGCGGAAGTGCACGCGGAATGCGGCATAACGCTGGAACAGCGCCGCGATCTGGTCCTCGAACGTGAGGTAGCCGTCCAGCTTGTCGGCGTCGAAGGCGGAGAGCATGAGGCGCTGCGTGTGGCCTTCGAGCCCGTCACGCAGCATGCCGAGCACGTCGTTCGCGGCCGCGTCGGAGAAGACGGAGGTGTCGGCGGTGTCGTCCTGCTTGTTCTTCTTGTCTTTCTTTTCCTTGTCCTTCTTTTCCTTATCTTTCTTCTTCGCGTCCTTCGCCTGCTTGTCGGATTGGGCTGGTTGCGGCGCGCTCTCTTGCGCCTGGGCGAAAGTGAGCGTGAAGGCAAAGACGAAGGCGATCAGCATTACGCGCAGCGTTCTCATAACGGCTCCAGAGTAGCAGAGACGGGGCGGCCCCCGTCTCTGTCCATAGAACGTTCGCAGCGAGCGACTTTGCCGGCGTTATGGCGTCGCGTAAACGATCTCGAAGTACACGACCGCCTGGCGCGAGTTGCCGGAGACGTCGCCCGCTTCCACCGGACCGCTGTCGCGACCCAGGCTGCGCACCCCGCCGGCCGCGGGCCCGCCGCGGAACAGACGCTTCGTGCGGGCATCGAGTTGTCCCGGATTGCGCACGCTTTGCAGCGTCAGGATGCCGACGCGCCCGCCGCTCAGCTGCACGGCGTAGCTGTGGCCTGCGATCGCCGCCGCCTGCTGGCTGTAGCGCGCCAGCGCGACTTGCTGCGGAGCCGCGGCCAGGCCAAGGTCGGCGATGCCTGATTGCGATGACAACGTGTAGCTACCGGTGCCGGCTTCGGCGACCGCGATCTCCACGTCGGCTGAGTCGCATTGCGATGTGCCGCCCGAAGCGAAGCGGAAGCCGACGCAGGTCGCCTCATTCACCTCGATGTAAGCACGCTGTTGTGGGCCGGCGGTGGTTGTGGTCGCGGTGGTGTCGCTTTCCGCAAGCGCGAAGTGTTGCAGGCGTGCCACCTGGTTCGTGCCGCTGCCGCTCTGCTGGATAGTGCGGTCGGGATCGACCACGATTTCAGCGACGAGCGCTGCGGTATCACGCTCTGCCGCTGCCGGCCCGCCGCGCGGGTTCCCGCGCCCCGGGCGCGTCGCCCGCGTAGGTGTGGAGGGCGCCGGCAGCTGCGCGTTCTCCCAGCGCAGGGCGCCAAGAGTGGTGCGGCCAGCGGCGACGTCGAAGTTGTCGCGCGCGACGATCGTGCCATTCACCCGCAGTGCCACTGGGACACGCGTTGCCGCGCCGTTGCCGGTGTTCGCCAGCCGGAACCGCACCTCGATGCTATCGCCGGTGCGCGGTACGGAGGGCGAATACGACACGTCGGCCGTGTTCAGCGTGAGTTCGGGCAGGGCTGCCGTGCGGGCTGGTCGTATTGCGATCGGCAGTGTGCCGGCACTCAAGGCTGCTGCTCCCCAGTGGGCCACGCGTTGCGGCGCCAGCGGGAGGTTGCACAGCTGTCCGGTCGTGGAGGTATCGATCGAAGCATCCAGCGTGACCGGCACACTGGCCAGCGCGTTCTGCGTGGTTACGACCAACTGGATGGTGGCGAGAGCAGTCGCGGTGGAACTCGAGTTCGTGTTGGTGAAAGTGAACGTCGGCAAAGTCGAGCCGGTCCCCGCACTCGGCGATACGCTGACACCCGGGGGCAGTGACCCGGGAGCCCATTGCCAGCTCGTGATCACAGCCAGATTGAAGCCGTTGATCGGCGCGAAGCTGAGGGGCAACTGACCACTGCCGCCCGGGACCGCGACGACGCACGGGAAGCCATTGAAGACCGTGGTCGAAATGTTCAGGTCTCCCACGTTGAACAGCAGCTGACCCAGGACGTTCGAGCCGAAGGGCGAGGGCGTGCCGGAAGCCACGTTCACCGTGACCGCTTCCGCTGATACTTGAGTGCTCATCGCCGTGGCGTTGATCGCCCCGCTGACGTCCGGCACGTAGGTGAATACGGCCGAAGCGATGCTGAAGTACGCAACGTTCCGCACCTGGTGCGGGTTGGAATCGATGAGTTGGTTCGAGTTGCCACTGGGGTTGTCGCTGAAAGTGATGTCCACGTGTCCCGGGCAGTTACCGGTGGTGCAGGGGAAGCTCGGCGAGCCGACGCGCGTGGGCGTGATGGCGATCGCTTCCGGCAGCAGACCGTTCATCTGCAGCGGCGGGGCCGACCCTGTAAGCGGTGCGAAGTTGCCCCGGTTCGAGCTGAGCTGCACGGTCGCGATGGGCGTGCTGGTGTTGTTCGCAATCGTGATGGTCTGCTGGCGCTGCATCTGGCGTCCGGCAAAGACGCCGACGCCCGCCGGCAGAGTCGCAATCACCTGGGCGTAATACGGGCCCTGGGGACTGGTGGCCAGCTGTTGCAACTGCGCTGTGGTGTTGTAGCCGGAAGTGCTGTTCAGCGTCGTCAGCGTCAGCGCTGTGCTCTGGAACTGGATGTTGGTGCTCACCAGGCCGGGGCTTACCGTGAACGTGGCCACCGGCGCGCCGGAACCGAACAGTGAGATCGTGAGCCGGGTGCTGGCCGTATTGAGCGACGGCGCAAACATCTGCAGGGGGTTTCCGGACGTGCCCTGGAAGCCGCCGGCGATGCTGATGTCCCAATCGGCCATATTGAGGTTCGTCGCGAAAAAGTTATTGAAGCTGTTGGCTTCTTGGGTGATCGGGAAGACCTGGGCGCTCACCGGGATGGACCCTACGTTGGCACTGACGAAGTTCGGATCAGAGAACGGCGCCGTTGCCGGAATGTTCACCGGGATGCTGAAGCCCGGAGGGATGGGGGTCGACGGCAGGAAGACGCTGTTCACTCCGGTACCGTTCACGAAAAGATGCAATTCTTCACTGCCGTGCGTCGGCGCCTGGCCGAAGTTGTTGACGGTCGCGGTGAACGTGAGCGTCTCGCCGGCGAGCCAGGGATTCGTCGTGAAGTTGCGGCCGCTCGGTCCGACGAGGTTGGTCACCGACAGGTCTGGCAGGTTCTGCGGCAGCACGTAGAGCACATAGTTGATCGTATCGACCGGGAACGTGTTGGGGATCGTCAGCGTGATGGGGATCCCCGTCACTTGCAGCGGCACACTGCCGAAGGCCGAGAGCGTGAGCGTGGACACGTCTCCCGGGTTGATCTGGTTGCTGGTGAACGATGCGGAGAAGCCGTTGACCGGCGCGACCGCGAGCGTGGCAGTGCCGGCGCGTGCGTCCCACGTGCCGTTGAACTGGAAGGTCACCTGGATCGAGTTGCTCGGCTGGATGGTCGCCGGAAACGATGGACCATTGCTCGGGAACGTAAAGTCCACGACCTGGGCCGAGTAGTACTGCACCGGCTGCGTCACCGTTTGGGTGGCGTTGTGCAGCGTGGCCGTCACCTGTACCGTGCCGGCGCCCGGCGTGGCCTGGCTCGAAGGCGTGATAGAGGCCGTGACCGTCCCGGGCGCGGCGGGGTTGCCGGAGAAGGAGACCACGCCGCTAATGCCTGTGGTTGCGCTCATCGCGACAACCGTGTTCGGTGACGGGCCCGTTTCGCTGAGCTGCATGTTCAGCGTACTCGTGCGCCCGATCGGCATGTTTTGCACCGGCGTGAACAGGTTCGGCGCCGCCGGCGAGAGGGCCATGGTGATGACCTCGAACGGCACGTTGATCGTATCGTCGGCCGTGCTCGACTGCTGGATCGTGGTCGTAAGGCTGATGCTGCCGCTATAGGAACCGAAAGGGAACCCGAAGTTGGGTATGTTGAACGTCGCTAACACGGATTGCCCCGCTCCGGGTGCGGCGACTGGCACCGCCAAAGGCGTGCAGACCACGGGCGTGGTGCAGTCGAACGTCACGGTGATCGTGCCGCTGGCCGATACACCGCCGTTGTTGGTCACGGTTGCGACGATCGCGACCGGCTCGCCCAGCACGAAGGCGTTGCCGCCCGAGAACGGCGGCGCGCTGTGGCCGGCCACGCTGACGCCGGTGATGGTGTAGTTCGCCTGTGGTGGCGCGTTGTTCACCGTGACGCCGGCGGAGAAGTTCACGTTGCCGACCGGCGTATTCGTGGCCGGGATGCCACCATCGGTGACATGACCGGCGACGGTGTAGCTGCCCGGCGTCGTGCCGACGGGTGAACTGAGTTGCCAGGTGAGCAGACCAGGGCCGTTGAGTGTCTGGGTAAGCGGAGTAAGCGTCGTAAGGCCGCCCGGCAGGGTGAGAGTCACGCTGGCGGGATAGAGACCACCGGTCAGGTTCACCACGAACGGAGTAGTGCCACTCACGTTAGAGACGGTCGTTGAGACTGGCGGAGTCGCCGTGAACTCCGGCCCAAAGACCAATACCACGGGGCTTGCGGAAGCGTGGGTGACACCCGCTGCCGTGCCGCTCGCGCCCACGTTGAACGTTCCCGTTTGCGTGGCCTGGCCTTGCAGCTTGGTGAGCGGCGTGCCCGCCGGCGCGAGGCCCGCAGGTACGTTGGTGTAGTTGATCGCCGGCCCGAGCGTGTTCGAGTACGTCGCCGGCAGCACGTTCACCACGGACGCGTTGAACAGCCGGTTCACGATGCCCTGGAAGTTCTGCGCGGCCGGTACGAGTTGGAAGTCCTGCAGATTCGCCGTCGCCGCGAAGATGTTGTTCTGCGTGTTCGTTTCCGTGAGCGTGTTCGTCGGGTTCAGTTCCACGCTCATGTTCGCGACCACATCCGCCGGCGGAGGCTGCAGGTTCGGGATCGTGAAGCTCGGCGTGGTGAGCGTCGCCACCTGCCCGCCGATCAGCGTCGGTCCATTCACGGTCGCCACCGGACTGCCGTTGATCTTCACGACCATCACCCAGGCGGCGTTCGTGGTATCGAGCCCGGCGTTACGAACCGCGACGCTCAGGGTCGTGCTGCTGCCCATCTGGTAGTTGCGCGCGATGGGCGGCGGCGTGTCGAACACCAGGTCGATGTTCAAGCTGACCACCGCGCTCACTGCGCCCGTGTTGTTGTTGGTCACCGTCTCCAGCGGATCGGTGGCGAGCACGCAGTTGATGGTGTCGTTCCCCGTGCGGTTCGCCGGCACCACAAACGGATAGCTGAAGTTCAGCGTCGCGCCGCCGGCGATGGAAGGCACCGCCCGCGAGCCCAGGTTGGAAGTGCCAAGCGGGCCCGAGAGCGTGCACGTCATCGTGTCGGTCGCAGCCGAGGGTGCGCTGCCGTTGTTCTTGATCTGCGCCGTCAGACTGGTGGACTGGCCCGAGCCGAGCGAGCCCGTCGCGTTCAACGTTAGCGACAGGAGCTGCAAGTCGACGACTGGCGCAAACACATTGAATGATGTCGTCTTGACGTCGTTGGCCGCGTTGCTATCGAACGGCGCCGTGACCCTGGCGGTGAACGCCTGGCTGCCGCTGAGGTTCGGGGTAGTGAAGCTCACCGTGACGTTGACCGAGGTGTTCGGAGCGATCGCCGGAACTGCCGCGGTGGCGGTGAACGCGGGCGCACTCGCCGCCGTCAGCGTAAGCGTTCCGGGCTGAGAGGTGCTGGTGCCCGAGTTGTTGATGGACACCACGATACTGCCGGGCAGCGTGGCGATCAGGCCGGTACCGCCGACCGTCAGGCTCTGGACGCCGAGGTCTATGGTCGCAATGACGACCTGCTGCGTCGACGTGCTCGTGGCGCCGCAGTTCTCGGTCGGGACCACGCAACCCGGGTTCACGATAGCGATGAACTGGCCATTCGTGCCCGGCGGGAGCGGTGGGACGTTGACCGTGCCGGTGACGTCGGTCTGCTGGCCGACGGCGAGCGGCGGGTTCACGGTGAGGTCGGAGCCCGCGAGTTCATTGGTGGCTGGGTCCGTCAACGAGACGTGGATGACCACGGACTGGTTGAGCGGCGCGCTGCCTATGTTCTTCACCGTCGCTTTCACGTTCACGTTGCCGGTGCTGATGGGCAGGATCGCGCGCGCGCCACGCGTGGGGCTGCCGCTCTGCGCCGCAGTCGTCACCAAACCGACGACCTGCAGCTCCGGCAGCGCCACTTCGGTCGTGCTGGGGCCGGGAGGCAGGCCCTGCACGGTGCCATTGTCGCCTTGGAATTCGGTGATCGACCAGCCTTTGCCCGGCGTGCGCAGGAAGCGCGCCGAGAGCTGCTCGGTCTGGTGCAGCACCAGGTTCGTGCGGGCGAGGAATGAATAGTTCTGGTCCCAATCCGCGCGTACTGTCGCGTCATTGCAATTGATCTGCGACTGCGAGATGCGCAGGTTGATGTTCATCGAGGCGAGCGTGGGGAACGTGCGCCGGATGTTCTCCTGCAGCGCCGTGAAGCCGCCGAAGCTCGGGTCGAAAAAGTTCAGGAACTGCGAGGATTGCAGCGCGCTGTAAGCCGCCGCCAGGTTGCGCAGCGTGGTCGACGGATCGTCGTACGACGGTGGCAGCACGTGCAGCGTGTAGCTCTCGGTGACAACGCTGCCTTGCGCGTCGGCGCCGGTGAGCTTCGCCGTGTAGTCGCCGGGGTTGAGGTTGCAAGTCTGGCCGACGAAGTCGCTGGTGTTCGATGCGTAACCGTTCAGCGGCGTCGGTGAGCCGGCAGGCAGCAGCGTCCACTGGTAGCTGTTCGCGTTGCGACCTGCCGTAAAGGTGAACGGATCGCCGAGATTGACGGATTTCTCGCCGCCACTGGTTCCGCCGCCACCGCCGGCGTTGCGCGCCGCTTGCTGCATCTGCGCGACGGAGGCCTGTGTGATGCTGCCGATGGCCGCGTTCGCCTGCGCGATCTGCGCGGAGAGGCCGTCGAGCGCGTGCCGCAGCACGTCATTGAAAGTGTTGTTGATCGGCGTGAACGCCGCGCCTGCCTGCTGGCGCAATTGGGCCGGGTCAGGCGGCGGCTGCGCACCCGCCAGCTGATTCACCTTGCCCTGGATGTCCGCCGTCGCGCCTTGCGCGGCAGTATTCACCGTGCCGCCCGCACTCTGCGCCGCGCTGACGGCCTGGTCGATCAGTTGCCGGAACTGCTGTTGGATCGCGTTCGTATCGACGTGTGCCGTGTTGGCGGCATCGATCTGTTGCGCCGCCTGCTGCACCGTCTGCTGCAAGCCGATGAGCAGTCCATTCAGGCCGGCGATGCCGGAACTTCGCTCCTGCTCCAGGATGTCGGTGAACTGCTTGGCGATCGCCGCGGGATCGCCGCCCGCCGCGCCGGCATCGATCACCGTGAAGACCGCGCCCGCCGGCGGTCCTGCCTTCTTATGGAACGTGATGGTGCGCGGGCCAGTAGGAGCGCCCGGCGCGACGGCGATCTGCACCGTCAAGCTCGTGTCGTTCGCGCTCGGCTGGACGGTCGCGGTCACGCCCGGGCCGCCGGTAACGTTCGCGCTCAGGATACCCGCCATGTGCGCGCCCGTGACCGTGGCAGTCAGGTTCGTGCCGGGCATCGCCGAAGCCGGTGCGATCGCTGAGATGATCGCCGGTTCCGTGTCCTGAATGACCTGCTGGATCTGCTCCGGCGTCGCCGGCTTGGGCTGGCCCGGAGCCTTGCCTTTCTCTACCGTCACCGATTGGCCGGCGTTGCACAGCACGCGGTCTGGCAGGTCCGTTCCCGTGATGCTCACGGTGCCGCTGATGCACACGAAGTTCGTCGAGAACTGGTCGCTCAAGCTGGAGAAGTCCGTGCCGATCACGCCGGCAACGGCCGTCGGTGTGCGCACGGTGAAGCCGCCGCCGTCACGCACGATCTTCTGCACTTCGGCGCGCAGACGCCCGGCCGTCAGGATGAACGAGGATTGTTGCGTGCGCGCGTCGTGCTTCTCGATGCGCAGCTCCGCCTGGGAGCCGAGCGAGAGCAGCGAGCCGTCGGCCAGCTGGATGCGTGCGCGTCCGCCCTTGTCGGTCTTGATGGTATCGAGCCAGCGCAGCTCATCGCCCTTCTTCGCTTCCGTGATGGTGCGGGCTTTGCCCGTGCCGCGGTCGATGTGCGCCACCGGCAGCAGGGCAGAGATGTTCCCCGCTTTTTGCGCGGCCGGTATGGCCGGCGCCGATGCGGCGAAGGAAGGCACAGCGAGAAGGGCAATGGCGAATAAGAGCGAAAGTGTCTTCTTCATAAAGTCTTCGACTCGCAACTCGGTACGCAGTACTCGCGACTCACTTGTGTTGCATCACGTACACGCCGTCCCAATCCGAGGCCGGCGGCACCTTCATGTATTCATTCAGCACGCGGTCGAGCATCACGATTGACGGTCCGTCTTCCGGATACTTGTCGAGCACGCTGGTGAAGCGCTCCGCGGCTTCCGCCCATTCCATGCGCTTGTACGCCGACATGGCGTGCTCGAAGCGCTCCAGTAGGTCGGCGTGCTTGCCCGCGTTCTTGGCGAAGTCCATCAACTGGTAGATCGAGACCGGCTGGCGCTTGCCCTTCACGCGGATCTTGTCGAGTTCGCGGCAGACGTAATGGTCTTTCACCTTGCGGTACGTGTACTCGCTGATGAGGACGCGCACCTTGTAGTCCTTGGTCTGGCCTTCGAGGCGCGACGCGAGGTTCACGTTGTCGCCCATGACCGTCCAGGCAAAACGCTTGTCCGATCCCATGTTGCCGACGTTGACGATGCCGGAGTTGATGCCGATACCGATCGAGAACGGCCGCTTGCCCTCGGCCTGCCACTTCAGGTTCAGCTCGTCGAGCCGGTTGCCCATGTCGAGCGCGCCCGCGCACGCGCGGATGTGGTGGTCGTCCTGCGGGAACGGCGAGCCCCAGAACGCCATGATGGCGTCGCCGATGTACTTGTCGAGCGTGCCCCAGCGCGTGAACAGGATGTCGGTCATCTCGCCGAGGTACTCGTTCAGGAAGCGGACCAGTTCATCGGGCGACATGCCTTCCGACATCGTGGTGAAGCTGCGGATGTCGGAGAACAAGACGGTCAGCTCTTTCGACTCGCCCCCCGCCCGGAAGTACTTCTGCGGATTCTTTTCGATCAGCTGGATGACGCCCGGTGAGACGTAGCGCGCGAACGTGCGGCGCACTTTTCGCTTTTCGCGCTCTTCAAAGATCATGCGGTAGCTGACAATGGCGCCGTAATCGGCCACCAGCGTGACCGCGGGGACGATGATGAACAGCCACATGCCGTAGTGGCTGAACAGGAAGCGCACGCCGAACAGGAACACCACGAGCGCACCGACCACGCCGGCCGTGGAATGCAGCGGCTTGGCGTGACCGAACCAGTAGCCCATGCCGAGACCGAAGAGCAGGATGATGGCCACGTCTACCGTGTTCTCGACCAGGCCGCGGCGGATGAAGCCGCGCCCGCGCTCATCGGAGTGCAGCAGGTTGTCGAGCACGTTGGCGTGCGTCTCGACTCCCATGTAGCCTTCCAGTTCTTTCTGGAAGGGCGTGGAGCGCAGGTCGCCGATGCCGCGCGCCGTCGCGCCCACGAACACGATCTTGTCCCTGAAGGTGCTCACCGGCACGGTGCCATCGAGCACATCGCCCATCGAGTAATGCGGATAGCTATGGAACGGGCCGGCGAAGTTGATGAGTGCCGTCGCATCGCCGCGAGTGTAGACGTTATGCGGTCCGACCTCGAGGTGGTCGATGCCGGTGTCCGCCATGTACGAGATGGAGGATTGGTCCTTGATGTTCTCGTAGACGCGCAACGTCTCGAGCGCGAGCGACGGGTACCAGTCGCGATCCTTGAAGCGGATGAGCAACCGCGAATTTCGGATAGTGCCGTCGCCATCCGGCGTCACGTCGTAGTAGGCGAACGAGCGTGCCTCGTCGGCCAGCAGTCGCATGTTCGGCAGGACGCCGTCAACCACCATGCCGCCATGCGCCGCCCAGGCGGCGTTGAGGTCGAACTCACGCTTCAGCGTGGGTAGCTTCACGACCTGCGGGAAGGGGTGGGCCCAGAGGACGTTGAAATAGTCCTCTTGTGATTTCGTGCTGGTGTTCTTGATGTCTTCCGCCGCCAGGAAGCTGTGGCCGAGGATCACGTTACCGGCGTTCTTCAATGACGCGGCGAAGATGGCATCGTTGTCGCTCGTCTTCTGAATGGCGCGGATCTTGTCGAGCACGGTGGAGGGGGCCTTGTCGCCCAAATCCGCTTCCAGCTTCCTGAGGGCTTCGACGGCGGAGTTCTTCTCCGGCGTGGGGAAGTTGAAGTCAAAGGCGATGACCTTCGCGCCGCCTGCTTGCAGCTTGTCGATCAGCGTGGCGTAACCATTGCGCGGGATCGGGAAAGTGCCGACCTTCTGCAAGGTGTTGGCGTCGAGTCCGACGATGACGATGCGGTCATCCACGGGGCGCGGGCCGCGGCTCTTGAACAGCGAATCGAGCGAGCGCAGCTCCACGTTCTGCAGGAAGAAGAACACCGCGCCGCGATTGCCGACTTCGACAAACGCGTACACGCCGAGCGCGACGAGCGTCACCAGCACGGCGATGCCCATCTCGACCTTCTTCGGCGACATGCCGCCGAGATAGTCGAATCCGCGCTTCAGCAGCTCACGCAGTTGCTTCATTGCCCGCCCGTCCGGCGTCCGAACTTGTACGCGAACGTCAGCCCAACGATGCGCTCATCGAAGTTCGGCGAATTGAAATAGAAGTTGTTGTTGCGCTCGAACGACACGATGAACTGTATGTTCTCGTCGTTCCGCCACTTGTAGGTCGCTGCCGCGCGATAACTCGGACGGCTGTAGCCTGCGGGGATGAGGAACGTACCGCCGGGCCCGAGCGTCGGCAGCGTGGAAGACGCGTCGCGGAACGCCAGCTCGAACAGGAACCACTTCGGTGGCTCGATGAAGATGCTGGCCGTGCCCAACCGGTTCGAATCGCGATCGAGCGCCAGCACCAGGATCGGATTCGTGATGACCTGCCCGATGCGCGGCCGCTGCGCCGCGCGCTCCAACTCGTAACGCAGCGATGGATTGATGTGCCACCCGCCGAGGTCGTAAATGCCGCGCAGCCCGACGTAGATGCGGTTGGTGTTCGAGGTCTGGCTCGCCTGGATCAGGTCCACCGCCTGCCGGCGCTCGTAGCCGATGTTGAAGTATGTGGTCTTCACCGGCAGCGTGAGTTCGGCGAACGGCGTGCGCACGAAGCGGTCTATCGAACCGTCGCTCGCATCGATCTGGCGATGCCGATAGCCCATCTCCAGCGTGGCGCGCCGATACATCGGCAGGTCGTGGAAGGTCAACTTGGCTTCCGGACCGAGCAGGCGCGTCTCGAACGGAAGCTGGCCGCGCAGGTCGTTGTTCGAGCGGCGGAACGTTCCGTCCACCGTGACCCAGTTCGTCAGGTCGTAGGAGGCGCGCGCCATCACGTCTTGCAGGTCGGCGATCTGGCGGGCGTTCAGCGAGGCGAAGTTCGGTTGATACCGGGCAAACGAGCCGCGCAGGCTGAACTTGTGGTAGCGCCAGCTGCCGTCGAGGCGCGAACCCCAGTCGGACTGAAAACCAAGTCCCGGCTGCGGCAGGCGGTCGTCGCAGGGCGCGGTGCAACTGTTCGCGCTGCGAATGTCGAAATCGGTCGTGGAGGCAGCGAATTCGCCGTCGAGACGCAGCGTGCCGAGCTGCAGTTTCGTATCGAAGCTGCCCACGCGATTGCTCGCCGGGAACGGCGCGGTGCCGACGGTCGCCGGCGGCAGCGAATCTTCTTTGTCGTCGCTCGATGAGAAGTTGAAGCCGAACGACGAGCCGTGCGGCAGGCTGTGCTCCAGCCGTGCGCCGCTCACCGCCGCCAGGTACGGGCGACTCGCCAGGTCTTTGTAGAGCGAGCCGTAGCGGTCGATGAAGATGCCGCCGAAGGTGCCAAGCTTCCAGCCGCTGTCGCCGAGCTTCCACGTTGCGTTCGCGCCCTTGACGTTCTGGTTGAAGCTGAGGCGCGAGAAGTTCACCAGCGCATCGCCAAAGATGTACTCGTCGCGCGGCCCGTAGATGCGCATGTACGCTTTCTGCAGGCTGTTGTGCTCAGGGTCGATGCTGAAGTCGTCGGTACCGCGATACATGGAGAGCATCTGGATGCGCCGGGTCACGAAGAACCGCCGCTCCATGAAGTAGTTGAACTCGCCGAGGTTGTTCTGCCCGTCGATGCGGAACGAGCGCGACGTGTCGCCGCCCAGCTCGGTGTAGCGCGTCATCAGGCGGATCTCGCCGATGTCCTGGTCCTTCGGCGCGCCGGCGGCCGTGTTGATGTCGAAGGTCGAAGCCTTGGGCTTGTTCTGCTCGGCCTCCGTGGGTTTCTTCGGCTCCTCGAGCGGAGACGCCGGCTTCTGGTCCTGCGCGGAGGTTTGACTGGAGGAGTTGGACGTCTGGGCTGCTAGAACGCCAGCCAATAGCAGAGCACAGCAGAGGTTTCTCAGGACTCGCATCTCGCACCTGCAAGACAACGTTAGGACCGCGACGGCGCAAATTGACGCCATCCAAACCGCAGTTCGGGCACACTTCCGCGCCCCGCGGGCTGGATTGAAATCTCTGGGGGAAGGACGGGCCCAGAGTACCCCAAACCATCGCTAAGTCAATAAAAAGAAACGCCATCGCCCCAAACCTTCGTGTACCCGGACTCTACCCTGGCGGACGACGCAAGTTACTTCGGTAGCAGTGCTCAACGCTGCAAAATGTGGTTGTCGCGCTTTTTCAGTCGGTGCTCAATCTGGGTTAATCTGCGGCAGGGAACTTTATGGCCGCGCGCGAATCGGGGTCCTGGCGAAGCCCGTTTTCGGCTTCGAGGGGTGAAGATCCCGAGATCATTACGCCCGAGGAATGGCGCCGCCGCGAACAGGCGAAGCGCGACCCGCTCAGCGACGAAAACCTGGAACGCCTGGTCGCGCTGCTCGACGACGGATTCGAGATCCTCGGCATCCGCTTCGGACTCGACCCCATCATCGGACTCTTCCCCGGTATCGGCGATGTCATCGCCGGCCTCGCCTCACTCGTCGTCGTCGTCGCTGGTTTCCGCCGTGGGCTGCCCAAGGTCACCATTGCGCGCATGGTGGCGAATATCGCCATCGATACGCTGCTCGGCACCGTGCCTGTGGTCGGCGATGCCTTCGACATCTATTGGAAGTCGAACCGCAAGAACCTGAACCTGCTGCAGCGCGCGCGCGGCACCACGGGCCATGAGCACAGTTGGCGCGACTGGCTGTTCTTCTCGATCATCGTATTGATCCTGACCGGCTTGGCTCTGCTGCCGATCGTGGCGCTGGTGTGGCTCGTCAGCGCGCTGCGGTCGTGAGAGAACCTAACGCAGAGGACGCGGAGGACACAGAGGAAGGCAAAAGACAAAAAAGCCTGAAAAGCGTGCTTCTTCCCCCTTTGTCTTCCCCTGCGTCCTCCGTGTCCTCTGCGTTGGGTTCTCGCAGTCAAAAAGCCCAGCCCCTCGCGGGACTGGGCTCATGAAGATCAACTTGGCTAGTGGCGCTTGCGCGCGCCTTTCTTGCTCTTCTTCGCGGCTTTCTTCTTGCCTTTCTTGGTGGCTTTCTTCTTGGCTTTCTTCGCCTTTTTCGCCGGCTTTTTCTTCGCTGCTTTCTTCTTGGCGGCTTTCTTGGGCTTCTTCTTCGCTGCGGGCTTTTTCGGTGCGCCACCGCCACCACCCGGTGCGCCTACGCCGGCTGCGGGAGCGCCACCACCCATCGGTTCGCCGCCTGCCGGTGCGCCTATCCCGCCGCCCGCTTCTTCTTCCTCTTCCTCTTCTTCTTCGTAATCTTCTTCGATGTCTTCTCCACCGTACGCGGCGGTGTCGCCATATTCATCCATGTCGTCTTCGCGTCCGTAGAGGATCTCTTCGTCTCGGAACATCTTGTTCCTCCTCTGAAAAATCTTGGCTGGTCACGGTCGGTACGCGCCGCGACATTGATTAGGCCCGGAAATGACTGCGGCAGAAAGCTACTGCCCGGAAAACAGGCGGCGGATTATAGCATGCGGCAGAATTGTCAAGCGGAAACGGGTCAGCGCTTGACGACGACCTTATCGCCCGGTTTGAGCGTGGCCGCAAGGCGTGAATTATCGCGCTTCAACTGTGCCACCGTAGTGTTGTAACGGTTCGCGATGCTGAAGAGCGTGTCGCCCTGGCGCACCGTGTAGACCGCGTCCGCGCGTCCGGAGGATGCGGCTAAAGTGCTCTTGCCGCTGGATTTAGACCCGGTCTTACCCTTAGACGCCGTCCGTTGGCCCGAGACCGCATTGCGCTCGTCCGCCGGACGATGGATCCAAAGGTAGCGTCCGCGCCGCAGCGTGTTGCCACTCAGGTGATTCCACTTGCGCACCATCTCCGGTGGTACGCCCCATTCATCGGCGACGGAGAGCACGGTGTCTCCTTGACGGACTTTGTAGCGCACTGTAGCGCGCTGATAGCCACTCGCTTGCGTTACGCGACCGGGCGCGACGGGGATCACCAGCTTCGCTTCCGGCGTGAGTGCGTCTCCGCTCTCCAGATTGTTGATCTCGGCGATGGCTTTGCTTGTCGTCTTGTACTTCTGCGCGATGCCGGCGAGCGTCTCGCCTTCCGCCACTTTGTGATAGTGCCACCACACGCGCTTGTCCACCGGGATGGCGGCGATCGCCTGCTCGTAGCGTTCCTTCGTCCCCGCGGGCAGGCGCAACACGAATTCGCCTTCCTTCGGCGTTGTCATGCGCAGCAGCGCCGGGTTCAGGTCCTGCAGGGTCGACGCGGGAACATCCACGCATTCGGCCACCAGCCGAAGGTCGACGGGATAGTCGAGTCTGACCGTGTCATGCTCTCCCGGCTGCTCGGGCACCAGGCGATCGAGCCCGTACTGCGCCGGGTTCTTCGCCATGATGGTCACGGCCACGATGATCGGTACGTAGTTCTTCGTTTCGGCGGGCAGCACGCGACGGCGATACAGCTCCCAGAAGTCCGCGTAGCCGGTGCGTTCCACCGCGCTCTGCACCACGCCCGGGCCGGAGTTGTACGCCGCCAGCGCGAGATACCAATCGCCGAACTGGTTGTAGAGGTCCTTCAGGTGCTTGGCTGCGGCGCGCGTGGATTTCTCCGGATCCTGGCGCTCGTCGACCCACCAATCTTTGCGCAGTCCGTAGCCCGCCGCGCGGCTGGCGACGAACTGCCACATGCCGCGGGCGCCGGCGCGCGACAGCGCCAGCGGCTGGAAGCCTGATTCCGCCTGCGCCAGGTAGATCAAGTCCTGCGGCACGCCTTCTTCCTTCAGCGTCTGCGCGATCATGTCGCGATAGCGGCCGGCGCGCACCAGCGCGCGCTCCAGGGTGCCCTTGCCACGCGACGAGTAGAAGTTGATGTAACCCGCGACTTCGTCGTTCATCACCAGCGGCAGATCGGAGTGCAACCGCGGGATCTCGGCCGCGGCCTTGGCCTTGAGATTCGGGTCGACGGGGAACGTGACGTCGTTCGCTTCGTCGATGGGCGCCTGCACGGAGCGCTGTTCGGTGAAGCCGTCGCCTTCCTTCAGCGCCATCAGCTCCAGGCTGTGGACGCCGTCGACGATCTTTTCGAACTCTTGGTCGAGCCGTTCGTCGGCGTGGATGTCGAGTCCGGAGGAGAGCAGCAGGTTGAACGCTTTATTGAACGCGTCCTTCGCTGCTTCCAGGTGGCCGGCGTTGTACTCCGCGCGGCCGCGCCCGTACTCTGCTTCTACCTTCTTGATGAGCTCAGCGACCGCATCTACCTTCGGCGCCGGCTTCTCTTCGATGATCTTGGGTTCCGGCGCTGCGGCCGGAGGCGGGGGCGGCGCCGTCAGCGTGGGCGCCACGGCCCGCATCGGCGGTGCGACCGCCGCACGCTTCTTCTCCGCCGTCTCGCAAGCGACCAGCGCAAACAGGGCAAGCCCGCAGAGTGCAGATCTGAGGATGCTGTTCCGAACACTCATAGGCGAAGCGATCGCTCGCTGCGTATCCCTCGATCCGTGTAGCGCCGGCCGCCCTCGGCCGACGAGCGCGAGCGAAGCTCGCGAACTGGGCAGACACCCTGGTCGAATCCCTGATTCGCTCCGTGGGGCCTCTATCTGGGCGCGAATCTACTATCGGTCACTTAGACGGTCAATCCACCAAAAGGCTTACCCCTTCACTCCGGGGTTACGGGCGGCCAGCGACGAAGGGCACGTGAACTTGCTGGATTTGGATGCATGCCCCGGTTTGGATTGTTGCAAGCCCGCAGATGAACGCCGACGAACGCTACTGAGATCTATCAGCGTTTATCTGCGTTCATCTGCGGCAAGATTTGGGTTTACCAGCTCAGCTTCAGCGCGATCTGCAACTGCCGCGGATCGAACGCCGCTGTCGGCGTGCCGGCCACCTGGTACTGCGGGTTCACGTCGGCCACGTTGAAGCGGTTCACGAAGTTGAACACGTCGAGAATGCCATCGAGCGACACGCGCTCGCCGAAGTGCAGGCGGCGTGACAGCCGGATGTCATTGAACACCGTTCCCGGACGGATCCCCGCATTGCGCCGCAGGTTGCCGGGCACAGTGCCGTCGATGAAGCACGCGGCGCGCAGGAAGCCGCTCGGCGAGTACTTCGACGCCACCGGCACGTTGCCACAGGAATCGATCGTCGAGCCCGAAGCCACAACGTTCGGGCGGTCGGTGTTCGAACCGAAGTCGAGGTTCGTGTCGGCGCCGGTCAGGATGGCGAACGGACGACCGGAGCTGAACTCGATGATCGGCGCGATCGTCCAATCGCTCAAGAATCTGCCTTTGAAGCCGTTGCCGCCCGCCACCTTGCCCGTCTGATACACGCCGCTGAAAACGAAGCGGTGCCGCTGGTCGAACAGCGAGTTCGAGCGCTCCAGCTGCGGATTGAAGTTGTCCTGCGGCGAGAGCGGCGATTGCAGGTCGGTGGAGTCGTCGATGCTGTGTGACCACGTGTACGAACCCAGGAACTCGTAGTGTCCGCTGAAGCGCTTGCGTAGGTTCGCCGTCAAGCCGTGATACACCGAGCTGCCGTTGGAGACGTTCGGCGTCATGCCGCCGAACGGCACCGGGACACCAAGCCCGAGGCCGTACTTCTGTTCGACCGCGGTGACGATGGACTGCACCTGCGCCGGCAGTACTGCGCCGCCGCAAACCGTTCCGTTGGTGTTGGCGCCGCAGTAGGTCGGGTTGGCGCCTGAACGGCGGAAGAAGTTGGTGAAGGCGGAAGCCGCCCACGGTCCCAGTGGGCCCACGCCCGCGACGTACGGCGAGACCGAGCCGACGAGCAACGGATTCGCATACGCGGCACGCACGTTTGCCGGCACGGTGGTGTCTGCCTGTACTGCGCGCCAGTTCGAGATGAGCGCGTTGTACACCGGAGCATTCGCATCGATCGGCCGGTTCAGATGCCGGCCGCCGTTGAAGTTGTAGGCGACGCCGAGCGAGAAGTTATGACCCAGGTCGCGCTCCACGCCCAAGTTCGCCTGCTCGGAGTAGGCATACTGAAAGTTCTTCGCCGTCGGGAAGCCGAACGGCAGGATGGCCAGCGGAACACCGGCCGCGAGGTAGTTCTCGTTCACGAAGATCGAATTCGCCAGGTTCGCATCGAAGCGCTGCTGGTTCGGCAGGTAGCCGAAGCTGGCGGGCAGGCAGCCCGAGAGGCCCTGGAAGATGGTGGTCGCGTTCAGGTTCGCGATGCCCTGCGCCGCGCTGCCGCATGCGCCCGGCGAGCCGCCGGTGAAGGCGAACTGCGGCGCCTGCGAGCCGTCAGCCACGTCGGAGTCGAACGCCAGCGCGAGCAGGGGATGGTCATAGAACATGCCGAAGTTGGCGCGGATGACCGTCTTGCCGTCGCTCATCGGGTCCCACGCCAGGCCGATGCGCGGCGCCCAGTTGTCGGTGTCGCGCGGGATGCCCTGCGTGATGCCGAGCACGTCCTGCGCCGCCTGCGAGATGGCGTTGATCGCCGGGAACACCGGCGTGAATTCCACGTCGTAGCGCAGGCCGTAGTTCAGCGTCAGGTTCTGGCGCAGCTTCCACGAATCCTGCATGAACCAGCCGACGGTGTTGTTGGTGAAGGAATCGTGCGGATTGCCGATGCCCTGGATGAACACCTGCGGGATGCCGAGCCCATAGGCTTGCACCGGGTTGAAGCTCGGCACCGCCTGGCCGAGGAACGAACTCGGCAGGCCGAGTGACGAAGCCTGCAACTCGCCGAAGTTGTACACGCCGCCGAAGTTCACAGTGAAGTCGGCTTCGAGCGGCAAGTGGTTGTAGTCCGCGCCGAACTTCACGTTGTGCGCGCCGATCTGCCACGAGAAGTTGTCCGTGAGCTGCAACCGCTTCTCGGTGCGGCGCACGAAGCTGAATGGCTCGCGGCCGATGAAAGCGAAGCCCGGGATGTTGACCGCGACGTTGCCGCCGTTCGGGTCGGGCGAGAAGTTGTAGAGCAGGCCGCGGCGCGCGTACTGGATGCGCCATTCGTTCACCTTGTTGCCGCCGCCGTTCCAGAACCACTGTCCGGCTACGGCGGCGTCGCGGAACGTCTGCTGCGAGGTGCGGGAGTAGGCGTTCTGGCCGAAGTTCTCCGTCGGGCCCTGTGCGTTCACCTGGATGCCCGTTACCGTGCTGGGGCTCGCCATGCCGCGCACCATGATCTGGTTGCTGTTGTTGATGCGAT
>CAYWSH010000035.1:0-27888 GCA_964460655.1 uncultured Terriglobales bacterium
GCGGACGCGATCGTGTGGCTCGCATCGGAAAACGCGGCTTATATCACGGGCCAGACGATCCTCGTGGATGGCGGGATCTATCGCGGTTTGTGAGTCTCTCCCAGGAACTCGGCAGCGTACGCGCTGCAGACCGCATCTCAACTAGTGATGTGGATTGTCGTCTTTGCTGTCACGGCCATCGGCGCGGTCATCGCGCTCTGGTATGGGATCTTGCGCCGTCACAGTCGTCGGCGGTCGTTACAGGTGATGCACTGGATCGAGTCGTCGCTTGGCGGACACGGACGCATCCTCGACCTGACCTGGGACTCACCCTCCCACCTGCGTGCACAGCTGTGGCTGTCGCCTGAGATCTTCCAGCAAGTCGCGGCCGAGGTGCAGCTCACGCCGCGAGAATGGCCTCTGCCGTGGCTCCTCGCTCGGTTGCGGCAGCAGCAGGAGATCGTGACGTTCCGCGCTGATTTCAACGTCCCACCCGACTTTGATCTCGACGTCCACAATCACCGCTGGTGGGGACGAACCTGTCGTAAGCAGCGGCTTGGGTGGGAGACGGAACGAAGCATACCTTTCATGATCGTCACCAAGCCAAGCTGGCAAAGCGAGATCTCGCCCATCGTCGAAGCACTGCTCGTATCGCGCGACCGTGAGTTCATACGCGTCAGCTTCCAGAAGAGATCGCCGCACTTCCTCGCGTCGTTGCCGGTCGAGGCGGTTGCGCCCGCTGCGGCGAGCCGCTGCGGATTGTTGGACGTGCTCAGCGAGCTGGCGGGGAGCGCTTCAGCGTCACGGCTGTAAACGATCTACTGAAGAGACGTGGGTGCTGTGTTATTGGCTGGGGCTTGCCGGATTCGGCGAGATGTGATCGCTCAGTACCTTCGTCAAGACGATGCCAAGCGCTACCACCGCTACGTTGACGCCGATCGCGACCGCGTTGCTGACGTTGCCGTTAGGAGGCGGCGGTTCCGGCGACTCAGCCTTCGTTGCGGCGGGCACAGGAATCATGATCGCGTGTCCGGCATCGAGCATCGTCTCGGCGCGGCCATCGCTGATGCGCAGCTTCCCGGTCAGGGCCGCAATGTAGATCTTGTTGGCACGCTCCCCGACATGGAAGCGCGTTTCCCTGGTCGCACCCTCGACCGTGATATTGCGCACCCGCGCCTTCATGCCGGAGTTCGTGCTGAAACTTGCAGCACCGTCGGTGATGGCGATCTCGCCCGGCACGAAAGTGGCGGAGGAGCGCGAAGCAAGCTGTACGGAAGTACCGGTGGAAGTGAGTGTGGCGGCGGAGTTCTCGGTGGTCTCGACGCGGTCGCCCGGCAGGAGATTCGACGTGCGATTCATCACTACGCCGTTCAGGCGCACGGTCCCGCTAGGGAATATCGTGAGGCCAGGCTCAGCGGCCAATAAGGAACAAGGCAGCGTAGCGATCAGCGTTACCGCTGTGATCCACCACCGCATTACGCCTCCCTGCTCCAGCTGTTATCGCAGTTTAGCAAAGGTTAGGCGCTGTCAACAGCCCGGTGACGGGCTTATAACGTGCCTAAGGTAATGCTTTTCCACAAATGGGAAGGGCTTGTTTGGCGCAAAAAAGACGAAGCCGGCACTTGTGGTGCCGGCTTAACTCTGCGATCTGGAGCTTCGCTATTTCCTCTTGCGACGGGTGAAACCGACGCTCAACAAGCCGCTACCGAGAAGCGCCAGGCTTGTCGGTTCCGGAGTTGGTACTGTAGCCACATTGGGCTCGATAGCAGCGGGGTCGTCCCAGATCTCGAAGGTCAGCGGGTAGCTGTAACCGTAGAAACTCGAGGCCGGGATGAACCCTGTGTTCAACCTGGAGCCGTCAGCATACTGGTCAGAGGTGCCCGAAGTGCCTACAGTGGGCGTGCCGAAAGCCCACCACACATATCCCGACTGGACGCTCATGATCAGGTAATACTGCCCAGCGTCGACATCGACTCCCACAGGCACAGTGACCGTCTGATCGCCCGGCGTCCCCGTTAGAGTCTGGGAGAACAGGACATTGTCCCAGGTCGTACCAGCGCCAACGTGGTTCGTGAGCCAGAGCGTGTACTGCCCGCGCGGGTCGACGTAGATATTGAGCGAATCAATCGTGCCCGCTGCCGGCATGACGAAAGGCTGCGCCAGCACGTCCGTCGGGTCAACGAGTATCCAGCCCCGTCCACTATAGGTGGTTCCCACGGTCAGGGTGCTTGCCGAGGCGTACGATGCGACCGCCATGAGTGCAACCAAACAAAGAATGCGTTGTGTCTTGCTCACGCTTTCCCTCCAACGCGCTTATTGGGAGCACGTCGGCTGCCAATCTTCAGATTGGCATGTCGCAGAACTTATAAGAAATCAAGGGCTTACGGGAGTTTCATTACGGGAGGGTGAAGACGCATTGAGTGGATGTGCAAAGTCTTGCGCACTGGTCTGACCACAGGCCGCCGCATTCTGGCCTTTCACTAGAACATATGTTATTCACAGGCAATGACTTAGCGTGAAGATTGCCCGAGGACCTTGCGCACTGCGACAATCGCCGCTCCAATCTCGTCGTCACTCAAAGTGGGGTGGACAAGGAACATGAGGGCAGTTGCACCCAGCTCGCGCGCGTTGAGTAGAGTCGAGGTCGGTCGCCACGCTGCAGGAAACGCGCCTTCGCGATAGATCTCGCTACAACTGCCCTCGAAGCAGGGCACACCCTCGGCATTGATGGCTGCCATTATCCGGTCGCGCGTCCATCCGTCGCGCAGCGCCTCTGGACGCAGGTAGACGTAATACTTGTAATAGCTGTGCTCGGAGCCGGCATCTGGCCGAACGACACGCAACGCCGGTAATGCGGCGAACGCAAGGTCGAGCTGCGCAGCATACTCACGCCGCTTCGCGACCCAATCGGCAACGTTGCACAATTGCGCGCGTCCCACGGCCGCCTGCATCTCGGTCATCCGCCAGTTCGTGCCGAAAGATTCGTGCAGCCAGCGGAAGCCGGGAGCGTGGTCTCGCTTGTAAACCGCGTCAAAGCTCTTGCCGTGATCCTTGAATGACCACGCCTGCGACCAGCGTGCCTCATCGTTGGTCACCAGCATGCCGCCTTCGCCGGCGGTGGTGATGATCTTGTCCTGGCAGAAGGAGAATGCAGCGACGTCACCCAATGACCCGACCGGCTTGCCCTGATACCGCGCGCCGACCGCTTGCGCGCAATCTTCGATGACGACGAGATCGCGTTCGCGTGCCAAGGCGAGAAGCGGATCCATCTCGCAGGGCCAACCAGCGAGATGTACGGCAATGATCGCCTTGGTCTGAGGCGTGAGAACGGCGCGCACTGTCTCCGCGGTCAAGCAGCCGCTCTCGCGGTCGACATCAGCGACCACTGGGCGCGCGCCGAGCATGACAGCGCAGCTCGCTGACGCTATGAAAGTCCGCGCCGGGACCACGACATCGTCACCCGCACCGACGCCGCAAACCTGCAACGCAAGTTCTAGCGCGACCGTGCCGTTCGCCAGCGCGACCGCGTAGCCCGCGCTCGTGAAAGCGGCGAATTCGCGCTCGAAGGCGCGGCCTTCTTCGCCCGTCCAATAATTAACCTTGCCCGAGCGCAACACACCGGCCGCGGCCTCGAGTTCATCGGCGGCGAAATGCGGCCACGGCGCGAATGGACGGGTCCAGACAGGCTTGCCGCCGTCGATCGCAAGGACGCTGGTGCTCGCCATGGAAGCTGAAGGCATAAAGTCGAGTCCTACTCTACCGCGAGGCAGTCACGCTCCGCGCGATGTTCCGGCCACTCCGGTCTTCAATGGATTCGCGGGGATCCCGACGACGGTGACTCCTGGGGGCACATCGCGCGTCACCACCGCGCCGGCGCCGACCGTGGCATGATCACCGACCGTCAAGTACTGCAGCACCTGTGCACCCGTGCCGATCATCACACCGTCCCCGAGCCGCACGCCACCCGACAGGTTGGCACCGGGATACACCACGCTTCCCTTGCCCACGCGGGCCTCGTGCCCCAGGGTACAGCCGAAGTTGGCCAGCGAGAATTCCTCGAAGTGCACGTGACACGTGAGCACAACGCCGGCGCCGATGAACGCACCGCGCTGAAATTGACATGTGCTCTCATCGTAGATGGCAGTCGGATGAACCACGGCGGGCCACTCGACCTCGGGAAACAAGGTAAGCAGCTCTTGTGCAAGCGCCAGCCGTGCACCGGGTGTCCCCACGCCCAGAGCGAAACAATCCACGCGATTCGCTTTGAGCCAGGCGAAATCGCCGATGACCTGCTCGCGACTGTCGCGATCCGAGAGCTTGGTGCGGTCGCTTACCACGAAACCGCGGAACTTGTAGCGCGCTTTCTCGTGGTTCAGCGCGCGCAGCGTCCACTCCACTTCGCGGGCCATGCCGCCGGCGCCGATGATGACGATCTGCTTCATGACGTCTTGGCGCTTTCCGAGCCTGTCCCCATGAACTCGGGCATCGTCGCATGCCCGGGCTGTGATACTCCTTGCCGGCGTAGCACTTGCGCGATCGTCTCCAACAGGATGCGCACATCCACCAGGAACGAAGCGTGCTCCACGTACCAGAGATCGAGCTCGAACTTCTGCTCCCAGCTTAGCGCATTCCGTCCCCGGACTTGCGCCCAACCAGTGATGCCCGGCCGCACTTCATGGCGACGCCTCTGACGCGGCGTGTAGCGGTCAAGGTACTGAATGAGCAGAGGACGCGGGCCGACCAGGCTCATCTCTCCTTTCAAGACATTCCATAGCTCGGGTAGTTCATCGAGGCTGGAAGCACGCAGGAGCTTGCCGAGCGGCGTGAGACGCTCACTGTCCGGCAGGAGCTGACCAGCGGCGTCGCGCGCGTCATTCATGGTGCGGAACTTGATGAGCTCGAATATCTCCGCATGGCGCCCCGGGCGTTGCTGCCGGAAAAACAGCGGCGCTCCCAGGCGCATGCGGACTAGCAGACCGATCATCAGCAAGATCGGCGATAGGACGATCAAACCCATGGCGGCGGCAACCAGGTCGAAGGCGCGCTTCCCGGCGCGCACGTACAGACCGCGTGCACGTGGTTCCAAGAGCCGCTGGTATTCGCGTAGCCACGCTGAGCAAACCTGTTCACGCTGGAAGTGTTGTAAAACGCGCGCGTGGGCGGCGTCACCAAGGCGTTGGGCGAGTGCGCGGTCGTCCAGCAAACGGGCCAGCGCGGAGGCGAGAGCCGCACTGTCACCGACCGGCACGAGGAGTCCAGTCTCGTCCGGCACAACCGCATCGAACATCCCTGTAGCCCGGGCTCCGACTACGGGCTTGCTGGCCGCCGCCGCTTCCAAGGCGACGTTGGGAAAGCCTTCGCGATGCGTCGGCAGCGTGACGACATCCATGGCGTGATAGAACGGCGCGATGTCACGCACGCCCGGCTGCGTAGCGTCTGGAGACGAGAAGGTCGGTGCACCGGCCGACGCCATGACGATCTGCGGATCGCTGCGCAGCTGTGCTTCCGCCGCAGGCGGGAGGCGATCGCCCTGCTCAAAGCCTCCGACGAGGAGCAAGCGCAGTGCAGAAAAGCGCTCGCGCAATCGCGCGTACGCTTCCAGTAGCTCCAGGAGCCCCTTATCGCGCGTGAATCGACCGACGAAGCCTATGACGGGCGCGTTCGCTGGAATGCCAAGCTCTACGCGGAGATCTTCCGCTGCTGTTATGCGCTGCGTGGTAGGCGCAAAATCGGCGACCAGAACACCGTTGCTGCTGCCCTTGCCGAGCACGACCACGTCAGGGGCGATGACAATCCCGAGGGCAATCGCCCGTTCGCGCAGGCTCGCACTCACACAGACCACACGATGAGCGCACGCTACTGCCAATCGCTCGGCCGTGTACAGCAGCAAGCGACGTGTACCCCGAGCGGTCTCCACGCGAAGGCCGCGCAACAGATAGATCCGCTGCGGGACGTCCGCGAGGCGACCCGCGATACCGCCCAGCAAGCCTGCCTTGGGAGTGCCGACGTTCAGGATGTCAGGACGAAAGCGGCGGATCTCGCGCCACAGGCGAGCGATCGCGACCAAGTCGCTCCATGGCGCCATCTCGCGCTGCAGTGGCACGGTGGCGACGGCCACGCCTTCGTCGCGCGCGAACCCGTCGACCTCCGGCCCGGGCGCGCAGATGACGCGCACCTCAAAGCCGCGCTCGCGCAGGTAGCGCGCTTGTCCGCGCAGCAACCACAACGAGAGGGACGAGGTCACAACATAGAGCACGCGCGGTTGCCGATTCACGCGCGCACTCCTGCCGGCGCGGAGGCATTGCTCAATACAGTGTGCTGCGCTGCCAGCCAGCCTTGGAACATCAGCACATCCCAGAGTTCGTATTGCCAATCGCGCTTGCCCGCAACGTGTTCGGCCCATTTCTTACGGATCGGCGCTGGATGGAAGAAGCCTTCCTCAGCCAGCCGCCGCTCGCCAAGCAATTCCTCCGCCCATTCGCGGAGCGGACCACGGAGCGCCACGTCCAGGGCGAAACCAAAGCCGCTCTTGGGCCGCTCCACCAGCGCAACTGGCACATAGCGATGCAGCAGTTGCCGGAGGATCCACTTACCCTTCCGATCGCGTAGCTTCATCGCGAACGGTATCTGCCAGGCCAGTGCGAACACGTCGGGATCGAGCATGGGGACGCGCGCTTCCAAGCTCGTGCTCATAGTCGCGCGATCGACCTTCACCAGGATATCGTCCGGCAGAAACGTCATGGTGTCGAGATACATCATCTGTCGCGTGAAATCGGGCAGGGCGGCCCATCGAGACCGATCGTTGAAGAGGGTGTCCGCCTCGCCCTCGCCGGCGACAACCTCGCGCGGTTCGGGCCAATGTGACACCAAGCGGTGATACATGCTCTCAGCTCCTGGCAGAACAAGCAGCTCCGCCATCTTGTGGAGCTTGTATCCCGCATTCCGAAAGCGTGCTGCCACAGGTGTGCGACCGAGGTAGCCGTCCCACTGCTCCGGCGAGCGGGCCGTCAACGCGCGCGCCGCCGCGCCACGAACAGCCCTGGGCACGCGCCGTGTCCTCCGCCATACACGCTCCACCCAGGCATAGCGGTTATAGCCCCCGAACAGTTCGTCGCCTCCGTCACCGGAGAGCGCGACCGTGACATGCCGGCGCGCCAGGCGCGCGACAATGAGCGTGGGGATCTGCGAGGCATCGGCGAAGGGCTCGTCGTAAATGCTCGGCAGTTCCGGGATGACGCGCAGCGCATCGCCGGAATCCACATATAACTCGGTATGGTCTGTTCCCAAGTGCCGCGCAACCGCCGCTGCGTGCTGCGCTTCGTCGTACTGCGATTCGCGCGTGCCGATCGAGAACGTACGCACCGGCTGGCTGCTCTGTGCCTGCATCAGCGCGACGATGGTTGAGGAGTCGATACCGCCGGAGAGGAACGCACCGAGGGGGACATCGGCGACCATGCGCAGCCGCACGGAACGCCGCAGCGCCCCGTCAAGACGTTCGACCGCTTCTGCTTCCCGGAGGTCCTGCGGTGCTGCAGCACCCGCCTCTGCGATCATTCTCGCAGACCAGTACTCCACGGCACGCGGCTGGAGCCGATCGTGGAAGGAAAGCAGCGTCGCCGGCGGAACCTTGTAGACACCGCGGTAGATGGAATGCGGCGCGGGCACGCAGTCATAACGCATGTATGACGCCAGGGCCGCGCGATCGATCGTCGGCTCGAAGGCCGGGTAACGACGCAGCGCCTTCAGCTCCGAACCGAACACCAGGCTGTCATCACACCGCGTCCAGTACAGCGGCTTCTCGCCAAAACGATCGCGTGCCAGATGCAGCGTCCGCTCCGCCTGGTCCCAGACCGCAAAGGCAAACATGCCGTTGAGCCGCGGCAGGGCTTCCGCGATCCCCCAGCATTCGAAGGCAGCCAGCATGACTTCCGTGTCGGACGTGCCACGAAAACGCCGAGCCGGATCGAGCGAACAGAGCTCTTCGCGAAGTTCGCCGTGGTTGTAGATCTCACCATTGAAGACGATCGTGTAGCGGCCGCTCGGGGAATGCATGGGCTGGCGGCCGGTGGGCGAAAGGTCGAGCACCGCAAGCCGTCGGAACCCCAGCGCAATGCCGGTCTCGGCGTGCACCCATGCGCCAGAGTCATCCGGCCCGCGATGCACCAGAGTATCGCGCATCGCGCGCACTAACCCGGTCATCTCTTCGACCGAGCGGGACGCACGCGGGCGCCAGAAGCCGGCGATGCCGCACATCTAATCGCTCCTCGTGAAGGACAGCCGCATCAGCTTGTCCTGGCGGCGAGGCGCGTTCGCCAGCGCGGCGCCGTCGCCGGTCGCAAGGGTCCTTCGGATCGACTGGCTTCGCCCTCACCGCTGCACATGAGCAATATCAACGTGCTCAGCACCATGATGCGCATGCGCGTGAGGATGCCGAAGTTCAGGATACTTGCGCCATAGCCGAGCACGAACATCGACGAGTAGAGGAGAAGAAACGTGGCGAACGGCCGGGTTCGCCAACCTACCAGCGAGCGCAGCAGGCTCCGGCGGTGGCGCAGGAGAAGATAAAGGATGAATAGTCCTTCCGTGGCCGCTATCAGCGCTTGCACATTGTGGGCCTCCCAGGGGAAGGGACGCACCAGGAACAACGGTGAGAGGGCGAGTCGAACGGCCAGCGAGCCGGAAGCCTGGAAGGCTGAACCACCAATGCTCGTGTTGGCGTTCACCGTCTGCACCACGCGTTCACCGCCGGAAACGCCCAACGTCAGGCTCAAGAAGTCCTGGGCTTGGGTCACCGCGAAATAACTTGTGGCGATGAGGATAGGCACGCCCATCATCTTTACCATCATCCCGGCCATCCCTCGCCGGCTCTGCGCGAACATCTGCGCCACGCTCGCTGACACGCCGAGCATCGCACCAATGTGCGGGCGAACGATGCCAACCGTGAACAGTCCGATCGCCAGCCACACGTAACCGCGCGGATCAGCTTGCGCGATGGCGCGGGCGAACCCCCAGCAGAACAATCCAATGCCAAAAAGAATGATGGGCTCCTTGCCGAGTGTCGCGGGCCAGAAAACAAGCGACGGGAGCAACAACAAGAGGATCATGGCTTCACGACGCCTCCCATCCGGGAATGCCAGTTGGAAGGCGCGGTACAGCAGGTACTGTCCCCAGAATCCCAAAGTCGCGAAGAATACGACCGCGGCGGAGAATGACAAGCCGAGCACGCTGATCCACGCGGCCGCCACCATGATCATGAAGTTCGTACCCCATACCGGCTGGATCAGGGACAGGCCGAACATGCTCCAACGTTGCGCCAAGGCAATGCCGAAATCGAAATACTGGACCGAGTCGCCGCCTTTTTCGTACACGTCGAACACCACCGCCATGAAAACACCGGTAGCGGCAAGCTTGACGACGTAAGCGACGAGAGCAACGTGACCCAGTTCACTGTCGCCCCGCGTCATTTGGTAGACCAGCAGCAGATTCAGGACCACGATGAAGGGCACGAGCGCGAAGCTCAGCTGCCAGGGATAGCCCTCCGGGAACATCAGTCGCAGCGCCCACAATGGCGAGGTAACGACAGCAGCTACGCCCAGCGCGTTGACGAAATACCTCCGCGCGGAGAATTGGGTCGTTTCCATCACGCGCCTGCTGCCTTCCCCAGCACGGAAGCGAAGACCGCGTCCCACTGCGCCAGCAGCGCTGCTTCCGCGAAGTTGGAATCGACGTACCGCTGCCCCCGAGCGGCATTCTCCGCGCGGGCCGCCTGGTCGCTCATGAGACGCTCCAGAGTCGCCGTCCAATCGTCTGCCGTGCGGCACAGGGCATCCACTCCGGCAGCTTGCATCGCCGTCGTGTAGGCCGGCGTTGCTGATACGACTGCCGGTACACCCATACGCCAGAAAAGCAGCAGCTTGTTGGCGGGTTTGCCTGCCCAGAACGGTCTCTCCAGCGGGATCGGGATGACTGCCAGATCGCAGGCCGTGGCGATCCGCGAGAACGTTTCGGTATTCCACGCGTACAAGTAGGGCTCATCGCACACGCGGCGGGCCAGCGCGAACGTACTGGTGCGACCGTACCGGTTCGCGAGATAGCGGTAGTACTCCAGGTCGGTGATGATGTGTAGCTGCACGCGCCGCTTCTTCTGCAAGCGACGCAACGACTCACGGATCAGAGAGAGAGAGCTCAGCGTATCCGGCAGCCCTTCCCATACCAGATTGAACACCTCGCCGGCGGCGTAGCTGGTCTTCACGCTCCGCACATCGGCAAATTGACAATCGAGGATGGGGTGGACATTGACGCAGTAGGGCGCTATGTGCCGCGCCTGATCTTCCGTAGAGCAAATGACGGCGTCGGAACGCCGGCACATCTGCTCGATACCCGCGCGGTAGTTCAACAGCAGGCGACGCGTTTGCCGTACCGCAAACTTCGCGATGCCACGCAGCAGGCTGCGGGGATCGTGGGGCGGGAGCGCAAGGTAGGAATCGATGAGCTCAAAGACGACCTTGCCACCGCGATATCGCGCCCACTCGCTGATATCGGCGGTGGTAGTGACAACAACGACATCGTACGACTTGCGCGGATCGGCGACCTCGAACGCCAACTCCCGGCGGCGCGCGTAGTAACAAAAGCGCCGACGGTCGCCGGGGCGCGTCATCGCAGGTGAGCAGGGTGCATAGCCAATGCGCAGACGTTGCAGGCGCTCGGCAATACTTGCCGCATCGGCGATCAAGTTCGGAGCGGTCGTGACCATGGTCCGGAGGGTTCGTTTGCGCCCGACAGATGCCGCATTATATGTCGCCTTTCGCGGCTCCCTGGCGCGGATTCCCCGCCCCTCGCCGCGTTAGTAACGAGGCCATCTCATCTAAGGCGGCATCGAGCCGCGGCCTAGGGTGGACATCGCAGAAAGTTGCCACCTTCTCCGCGCTGACGTCGAAGCGGGCGTACGTCCGCTTGTCCTGCTCATTCACTGCAAGCCGGATCCGCTTCCCCGCAACCCGCTCGACTGCAAGCTTCGCCCTCTCGGCAAGGTCGCGCACGGTGAGCGTCTCGGGACTACTGATGTTGAACACGTCGTAAGGCGGCCAATGTCTGCTACGGGCCACGAGTTGTGCCACAACGGCGCCGGCGAACGTCATCGGTGCGTAGTTGCGGAACTGTGAGCCGTTCGTTGTAAGCGTGATCGTCGCCTGCTCGACCGCCTCGCGAACGAAACAACCGGGCGTGATGGACCAGCGTGGCACTTCGGGATCCAGTTCGCCGTAGAGGATGCTGGGACGCAGCGTGACGGCACGCACCTCGCCGTTGCGTGCCGCCATCTCGCACAGTTCTTCGGCCATACGATGACTCAACCCGTAGTCGTTGATCGGCTGCGGCGGCGTTTCTTCATCGATGCTTCGGCCGTGCATCTCGCCGTACACCTGCAGCGTCGAGAAGAAAATGACGCGCGTGATCTGGTTGCGGCGACACAAGTCCAGCACGTTGCGCGTGCCGCCGACCGTAAGGCCATAATCGAGTTCGGGGACAACGCGCGAGCCGTTTGCGCAAGCGAGATGGATCGCGACGTCAGCGTCAGCCCGTACAGTCTCGAGTCGCATTACGTCGGCTTGGACATAGCGGAATCGTTCCGTCGGCAACGACCTGGGCTCCCGGGTGCGCGCGAGCCCAATGACTTCGTGGCCCGCTGCGGTCAACGTGCGCGCAAGGTGCCGGCCGATGTAACCGGTAACACCGGTGATGAGGACGCGCATCAGCGCGCGCCCTTCGCGGCGGCTGCGAGCAGCGGCCACGCCGCATCGCGTGGTGAGATCGACGTCACGGGTAGCGGCCACGCGATGCCGAGCGCGGGATCGTCATACCGCAAGCCCGATGCTGCCGCGGGCTCGTAGACCGCCGACATCTGGTAGTGGACCTCGCAACCATCGGTCAATGTCTGAAAGCCATGCGCGAATCCCACGGGCGAGAACAGCATGCGATGGTTCGCCGCCGTGAGCTCGGTGGCAAACCACTTCCTGAAAGTCGGCGAACCTTCGCGCAGGTCCACGATAACGTCGAAGATCGCGCCGGCGGTACAGCGAACAAGCTTCGCTTCGCCATGTGGCGCTCGCTGGAAGTGCAGTCCGCGTATCGTTCCCTTGCTCTTCGTCACCGATACGCTGCATTGCGCCAGCTCCGGGGTGAGTCCGTGCTGCGCGAACTCATGCGCACACCAGGTGCGAGCGAAGAATCCCCGCTCGTCGCTCTTCGGCTCCACGTCGACGAGGAATGCACCCGCGAGCGGCGTGGGCGTGAAGATCACGGCAGCACCTCGACGCGCGGGATCGGCACCACGAACCGACCACCCCACGCGCGGATGTGCGCCATCTGCGCCATCACTTCATCGCGCAGGTTCCACGGCAAGATAAGGACATAATCGGGTCTGGTTTCGGCGATGCGCTCCGGCGCGTGCACCGGAATGTGCGTCCCCGGCAGATAGTGGCCTTGCTTCGCCGGACTACGGTCCACCGTGTACGGCAACAAGTCTGGGCCGACACCGCAGTAGTTCAGCAGCGTGTTCCCCTTCGCAGGCGCGCCGTAGCCGACAACGCTCTTCCCGTCGCGCTTCGCGGTCAGCAGGAACTCCCGCACTTCGCGCTTGTGGGCGGCGACGCGCTCTCCGAATCGTGAGTACGCATCCGGCTCCCGGAGTCCCGCCGCTTCTTCACGGGCGAGCAGATCACCGACGCTTGAGCCGTTGACGGTCGCCATGCCCGCATGACGCGCAAAGATGCGCAGCGAACCGCCGTGCGTCGGCAACTCCTCGACGTCGAATATGTCCAGACCATGCCGCGCGAAAAGTTCGCGTACTGCGCCAAGCGAGAGATAGGAAAAATGTTCGTGATAGATCGTGTCGTATTGGTTCTGCGCGATGAGCTGCAGCAGGTGCGGGAACTCCATGGTGATGATGCCCCGCGGTTTCAGCAACAACTTCATGCCCGCGACAAAGCTATTGATGTCGGGCACATGCGCCAGCACGTTGTTGCCGAGCAGCAGGTCTGCTTGCCTCCCTTCGCGAGCGAGTTGCATGCCGAGGTCGCGCCCGAAGAACTTCGAGAGGGTGGGAATGCCTTTGGCGATGGCCGCCTGGGCCACGTTCGATGCCGGCTCGATCCCCAGCACCGGGACCCCGCGCGCTACGAAGTACTGCAGCAGGTAGCCATCGTTCGATGCGATCTCGACGACCAGGCTCTGCGGCCCCAGGCCGTAGTGCTCCGCCATGTACTCGACATAACGCCGCGCGTGTTCCAGCCAAGTCGTCGAATACGACGAGAAGTAGGCGTAGTCGGAAAAGATGTTCTCTGGGGCTTCGAACTCGGGCAGTTGCACGAGGAAACAGCGCTCACATACGCGCACGTGTAACGGGAAGGACGGTTCCTTTGCGCCCAATTGATCGGCGCGCAGGAACGAGTTCGAGAGTGGCGACATGCCCAGATCGACGAATGTCCGCTGCAGCGGCGCACCGCATGCGCGGCATGCGAACTGCACTTCGGCTTGCGGCACGGCACTCATGTTGACGCTCCGTCGGCACGCGATGGCAAGGCTAGCGCCGCCGAATCCGGCAGCCGCCAGAAGAAGCGCTCATCGATCTGCCGCGTCGCGATCAGGTGCTGGAGCTGTTTCAGTCGCGTAAAGCTGCGCGCTTCGAACAGCTCGCGGCTGAGCTGGATGTTCTCGAACACACGTCGCAGTTGGCACGCGCCATCACGCGGCGTCCAGCGGCAGCGGAAAGCCGGCAGATGGCCGGCTATCTTCGCGAACGAGACGCGATAACTGCGCTGATCCTTGTCCGGCGGCCCGAAGTGCAGCGTGCATCCCGCAAAGACCTCGGCCACGACCTCGGCGATCGCGCGCACCCGCAGATTGCCAGCGTCTTCGCCAACGTTGAAGATCTGGTTGTGCACGGCCTCGCGCGGCGCTTCCACAGCGGCCACGATGGCCTGACAGATATCGAGCGCGTGTACCAATGGGCGCCAGGGCGTACCGTCACTGTTCATCCGGATCTGGCGTGTCGTCCACGCCCAGCCACAAAGATTGTTCAGCACGATGTCGAAGCGCATCCGCGGTGACGCGCCGTACGCCGTGGCATTGCGCAGAAAGACCGGCGAGAAGCTGTCGCCGGCGAGCGCATGTACGTCGCGCTCGACCAGGACCTTGCATTTCGCATATGCCGTCTGCGGCGCGACGGCCGACTCTTCGTTCACGATCTCTTCCGCCGCCACGCCGTAGACACTGCACGACGAGGTATAAACGAACCGCGCAGCGCCCGCCGCGCGCGCGAGTTTGGCGAGGCGCACCGAGCCCGCGTGATTGATGTCGTACGTGATCTGCGGCGACAGTTCTCCCGCGGGATCATTCGACAGCTCGGCGAGATGGGCGACAGCCTCGATCCCTTGCAGGTCCTCCGGCACGATGTGACGCAAGTCTTTGTTGAGCGTCCGCGGCGAAGCCGGCACCCCGTGAAAAAGGCATCCATCCTTGTAGAACCCGGTGTCGACCGCCAGCACATGGTGGCCGCGTTCGAGCAGCAGAGGCGCCAGCAGAGACCCGAGATAGCCTTCCGTGCCCGTCACCAGGATCTTCATTTCTTTCGCCTCCGGCTCCCAGACCGCCACGCAAGCACGGTTCAACCTGAAACCAGAAGGCCTCCCGTGGCGCTTCGCGGCCTGCGCCGGCCGCTCCGCCATGAATCTGCTGCCGCTACCACACTTTCCACGGCGCTTTACCGGACGCCCACAATTCTTCGAGCCGGTTCTTCTCGCGCAGGGTGTCCATCGGCTGCCAGAAACCGCGATGGCGGAACGTCGCCAGTTGGCCGCCGGATGCGAGCCGCTCCATCGGTTCCCGCTCCCAGACCGTGTCGTCACCGGCGATGTAGCCGAACACTTTGGGGCTGAGCACGAAGAATCCTCCGTTCACCCAGCCATCACTCTCCGGCTTCTCGCGGAACGAAAGGACGCTATCGCCCTGGACCACCAACGCACCGAAGCGCGCCGGCTGCTGCACCGCGGTCACCGTCGCCAGCTTGCCGTGCTGTTGGTGGAACGCGACCAGATCGCGGATCGCGATGTCGGCCACTCCGTCGCCGTAGGTGAAACAAAAATCCTGGTCGCCCACATAATCCTGCACGCGCTTCAGCCGTCCGCCGGTCATGGTGTCGACACCGGTGTCGACCACCGTCACCTTCCACGGCTCGGATTTGCTGTGGTGCACTTCCATCGCATTGCGCGCCAGGTCGAACGTGACATCGCAAGTGTGGACAAAATAATTGGCGAAGTACTCCTTGATGATGAAACCCTTGTACCCGCAGCACACGATGAAGTCATTCAGTCCGTGCGCCGAATAACCCTTCATGATGTGCCAAAGGATGGGCCGACCACCGATCTCGACCATCGGCTTCGGGCGCAATGCGCTCTCTTCACTGATGCGCGTCCCGAATCCGCCTGCCAGGATGACGACTTTCACGCTCGTCCTCTCTTCGTGACCATCTGCTCCAACACGTCGGCGTAGCGTGCCACCCCGGCCTCGAGACCGAAGCGTGCGCGTGTCGCTTCGCGTACCCGCCAGGCCGAATCATCGGCTGGTGGCGCTGCGGCGATCTGCTGCGCCGCGCGGCGTAGCGAAACATCCGACAGATCCTCGAGCACAATACCGTTGCCGGCCAAGCGCACCGCGTCGCGGACGGCGTCGTTGCCACCGAACTGCACCACGCGCACGCCGGCCGCGAGGAATTCCGCCAGCTTGGTAGGCATCGCGCCGCGCGACGACGCGCGCTCCACCAGCAGCAGCAATCCCCAGCGCGCCAGGCGCAGCCAGGCAGCCGTTTCGTCGTGCCGCGTGGCTGCCAGAGTGTAAGCGGATTCCGGAATGCCATTCAATGTCAGGGCTTGTTCCAGTGCTTCCGGCTGCTGCGTGATGCACAGCAGGTGCGCATCCGCGCGCAGGTCACGCAGATGGCGGAACAGCTGCAGGCTTTCGTTGACGTAATAGGAGGGCCGCACGGCGCCGAGCCACGCGACCACGATCTTCGAGTGCAGTCCGGCGCGGACGTTCGCTGGAACCGCGCTGACATCGGCCTCGGGAGAAAAGACCTCGTAGTCGGCGCATGTCGGGATCACTCTTGCCGGCTTGCCCACACACCAGCGGCGCAGGTCCCCCGCGATGACTTCGTTCAACATGACCACGCCCGCTGCGTCGCGCAGTAGACGGCGCTCGATCGCTTTGCCGATGCCGTGTGCGGCGCGCATCCACGCTCGGTCCCGTTCGCTCACCTTCTCGTCGACCCAATAGCCACGCACGTCGAACAGATACGGTGTGCGGGTCAAACCGCGCAGCACCCACGCGACGCTCGCCGTAACGTGGGCACGGGCGTGCACCAGGTCCGCCTGCTCATGGCGCAGTTCCCTGCCGGCCAAGCCGAAGACCGCTGACCAATTCCGCGTGAGCTGGCGCATGCCGCCGCCGAAGACGTAGGGAGCACACCGCCACCGGATGCCGGCACCGTGAAGGCGCTCGCGCAATGCCTCGACGCGCCCTTCGTCGGCCAGATCCGCAGCCTTTTCCAGACTGACCACGGTGTAGCGAAACCCCAGGGCGGCCAATCGCTCCACGAAGGGGACGACCTGCGCTTGCCCGAGCGGTTCGAGCAGCCCATCGAACGTGAGGTAGAGGATGCGGCCGCGCGGCGCCACATCGGCCCGCACGACCGGCGCGCTCATGCGGACTGCGCTTGCCGGCACGCAGCTCCTTTCTCCCAGCGTTCCGACCAGCGCCAGAAGCCGTAGAGCAACCAACCATGGTGCAGCCACTTCTCCGGGTCACGCTGCAGCGCGGCCCACCAGGCGCGCGGCTGCACGTGCAGCGGCAGATCAGACCGCTTTTCCAGAGCACTCACTGCGGCTTCCATCGGCTCGCGCAGCGGGCCACAGAGCCACTTGCCGATGGGGATGCCGAAGCCGTACTTGCGCCGCTGCAGATAGCGCGCGCCGATGCGCTGCGCGAAGAGGTCGCGCGTGATGCGCTTGCGTTGCGAGCCGCTCACCAGCTCGTGGTCGCGCAGTTGCCAGCTCCATTCCACCAGGCGATGGTCGAGGAACGGGGAGCGCAGTTCGGCGCTCACTGCCATGGACATGCGGTCCGTCTTCACCAGGATGTCGGCGGGAAGATACAGGACGAAGTCGAGATAGCGCAGGTGGTCGAGCAGCGTGCATTCGAACGGCAGGCGCAGGTCATTGGCCCACGCTGCCAGGTCCGACGCCAGCATCGAACCTCTCTTCGAGCCGAGCGTCATCAGGCGGCGATAGATCTCCAATGCCTCTGTCCGCGCCGTCAATGACAGACTGCCGCGACGCATGCGGGCGTAGAGTTGCATCGCCGCGCCGCGCCATCCGCCGGTGTACTGATACCGCGTGTAGCCACCGAACACTTCATCGCCGCCGTCGCCCGTCAACAACACAGTCGCATGGCTGCGCGCGAGTTTGCAGACGGCGTACGTCGGCAGCGCGGAGAAATCGCCGAATGGCTCATCCAGCGATCCGACCACGGAGTCCACCAGGCCGAGCGCATCGGCGGCGGTCAAGCGCAGCTGCACATTCTCGATCCCGACGACCGTTGCGATCTGGCGGGCGTGCTCCGATTCATCGAACGTCTTATCGTCGAGCTGGATCGTGAAGCTGCGGACGGGAGCGCGCAGGCGCTGCGCCAGGCAGTGCGCGACCAGACTGGAATCGACACCGCCGGAGAGCAACACGCCGACCGGTACGTCGCTCACCAGCCGCCGGCGTACGGCGTCTTCCAGCAGGGTGGCAGTCCGTTCCATGAGTTCCGCGTGCGGTGCATTTTCGTACTCGCGCCGTGCCAGCACATCATCCAAGCTCCAAAACGGTCGCTCCGTGATGCGCCAGTCGGCATGCAAGCGCAGGATGTGGCCCGGGCGCACCTTGTGTACGTTCTGCCATACGCTGAACGGCGCGGGAATGTAACTCAGACTGAAGTAAGCGCCCACCGCTTCGGCGCTGGTGGCGCGTGCCGCGCGTTCGCCAGCAATCAGCCCGTTTAGCTCGGAGGCAAACGTAAAGCGGTCTCCGCGCAGCTCGTAGTGCAGCGGTTTCTTGCCGAAGCGGTCGCGAGCCAGCTGCAGCGTCTGCTCCTGCGTGTCCCACAGCGCGATGGCGAACATGCCGTTGGCGCGCGTCAGGGCGCGCTCCAGACCAAGCTCTTCGATCACCGCCACCAACACCTCGGTATCCGAATGCGTTTGGAACGATGCCGGCGAGCGGCCGATCGCCTGGCGCAACTCTGCGCAGTTGTAGATCTCGCCGTTGAAGACAATGACGTAGCGGCCGCTGGCTGAGACCATCGGCTGGTTCGCGGCGGGCGAGAGGTCCTGGATCGCGAGCCGAGTAAAGGCAAGCAGCGTACGACGCTGCGGATCGATCCACGAGCCTTGCGCATCCGGCCCGCGATGCCGCAGGGCAGCGATCATGTCCTGCGCAGTCTTTTCGAAGGACCCGGCGGATGCCGGCTCACCCAGCCGTTGGCCTGCGATGCCACACATCTCAGGCTTCCGCCGCACGGGCTGCGGGCTTTTCCGCCACGAGGGTGAGCCCCTCGGTCGGCAACCGTCGTGTCTCACCCAGTCCAGCGGCCAGGAACCATTGCCGCAATTCCGTTTCTGTCATCGGGCTGTCAAAGCGTGGTGAGAGCATGTCAAAGGTATCGAGGATGGCCCAGCGATAGCGATCTCGCCACGTCAGCTCCCGCTGTTCCACATAGTTCGCGACGGGGATCACGAAATGGAAGAAGTGCGCGAGGAAAGGAATGCGGAACAGGATCTCGGTGATCAGAAACATGACTGGCATCACCAGCCGGATCAGGAGCAGCAGCGCGCGCTTCGGCAAGCGCCTAGTGAGCGGCCGCACCAGGTACTTTGCATTCCAACGAGTCCACGGTTTGTGCTCGTAGACCGTGACCGCCATGTGACCTGCCGGCGTGAGCAGTTGCACGAGCTTCGCCACCGCGTTGCGCGGCGAGGGTGTGTGCTGCAGCACACCCAGGCTGTACACACCAGCCATCGAGGCCGCCGCGAAGGGCAGTTCATAGAGACTGGCCTGCACGAGATGCACATTCTTATGCGCGGCCAAGGTCTGTCGGGCCGAGTTCACCGAGGCGCTGAGGTCCACACCGATGACTTCGGCGCCGGCCCGCGCCGCGATCTCCAGAAAGCGCCCGGCGCCGCAACCGGCTTCCAGGATCCAGCGGCCCCGCAGCCACTCCGGTTCCCAGGCCGTCTCCCCATAGAAGCGCCGCTCGGAGAGCGAGGTGGCGTTAGCCGAATCCATCTGCTCCAGCCGGAAGCGGTTCCATTGCAGGCCGAAGGACGCGGCGTAATCCTCGCTGGGGACGAAGCGTGGGATGCCGTCCACGATCGGGTAACGATGCTTGCAAGCGCCGCACAGCAGGATGCCGTGCACGATCTCGTCATCGCGGCCGGTTGCCGTATCGTGCTCGCCGCTCGGACGCGGCAGCTCCTCCGCACGTTCGCAGCGCAGGTCGCCATGACAGGCGGGACAACGCAGCACCTCAAGAAGCTTCAAGAGCATGGGCCCGAAACTCGCGCCCGGCGCTGAGTTTGCGCCGCGGGTGCCTCAGTATAACCGTGGTCGCAACACACTGGACCTCGCAAATTCCCGGCGCTTACTTCGTCAACTTGCTCCACATCAAGTTCGCTGTCCGTGCGACATCACGTCCGCCGAGCAGCCCGAGCAGCGTCCATCCAATTAACACTACCGCCAGCATCCAGAACGGGCGATGTGCGGGATCGAACGCCGCCTGCGTCGCCGCCACACCGCCGAGCAGCACAGCGATCGCCAGTACAAGCGCGCGCGCGCGATACCGCAGAGGGTGGACGCGCTGTCCGTAGGAGTACATCACCGCGGCCTCGAGCGCGTAGGCTGCCGCCGTAGCCCATGCCGCGCCGTACATTCCCCAACGCGGTACCAGCACAAAGTTCAGCGCCAGGTTGGCGACCAGGGCGATGGAACTGGCTAGCAGCAGGAACTCGGAGCGCTTCCCTTGCAACGCCGCCAGATGAAAGATGACGAAATAGGAATGGAACAGATAACCCGCAATGATCCACGGTACTAACCGGCCGGCAGCCGCAAAGCGAGGGTCGAGGAACCACGCGACGAAATCCTGCGCGATCGCGGCGCCAAAGAGCGCGACCGCCGTCAGCAACAGACATAGAGCTGTCGAAACGCGCCCTAGCGTCGCGGCCGCAGCCTCGCCGCCCCGCGCCACGTCGAAATAGATCGGGCTCCAGGCCTGCGAGAGCGAATTCGTCACCAGGAACATGACCATGCCCATCGCGTATGCCAGCGAATAGATCCCGACCTCGCCCAGATCTCGGTAGTGCTGCAGGATGAAGCGGTCAGCGGCGACCAGGCCCGCGGCCATCAGGCTATGCGGCACTAGAGGGACGGACAAGCGCAGGGTTTCGCGGACATAGGGGTACTCGAAGCCGCCGGCGAGCCAGTTCCGCAGCAGGAATAAGGCGGCTAACGCGCTGCAGCCGACGGCAAGTAATTTGCCCACCAGCATGCCGAGCGCACCCCAGCGCAAGACCACGACGAAGACGATCGCGCACAGCGTCGTCAGACCGAAGCTAGCGAGGGCGAACGCCGCGTAGCGCTCCGGCTGCCGCTCCACCTGGAGCAGCGCCAGGCGGAACTCGATGAGACTCAGCAAAGCAGCGGTCACTGCAGCAAGCGCGACATAAGGAAAGAACGGCAGGCTCAAGCGCGGCATCGCCGCGCCTACGGCCGGTCCCACGAGCATCGCTAGTACGACCGTCGCGGCCAGCGTCCCCGCGCCGAAGCGGACAACGGAACTCACGTAGCGCCGCAGCTCCTCGGGTCGCTCGACATGCTGGAAGTACAGGCGCGTCATGCCGGCGGCCAGCCCGAGTCCGCCCAGGATCGCGGCCACGACGGCAATCGTTTCGGCGATGCTGATGATGCCGTAGTCGGCGGGGCTGAGGAACCGCGTGTAGAGCGGCAGGAGCAGGAAGCTGATCGCCTTGATGCCGAAGTTCGGCAAGGCGTAAAGCATGGACCCGCGCATCAGGTCGCGCGCCACGCCCCGCGTCGCGACTGAAGACGCTGGTCCAGATGCCGTGATGGTCGCAGATGGATCGGCGCCCGCCATCTCGCGCTACTTTGCGCCCGCCGTGTCCGCGCGCGCCACCAGTTTCCAGCTCAGCGGAGTACCGGGAGCGATGTCGCAAGCGGCGTAGCCCGCGAGGACTTCGGCCAGATGCCGCGGATGCAAGCCGTCAGCCGGCCGGATCGAACGGACGTTCTTCGGGGTGAAGCGCTCGCCCTGGCGCACCGGCTCCACGGCGAACAATGAACGCCGCAGCGCGCGTCCTGCGACCTCATGCGCGGCCGCGCCGTAGCGTGTGCCTCCGAGCGCCCGTTCGACCGTTCGCACGGCCGTGACCATCTCCTTGAACTCCGCGGGCTCAAGCGAGAACGAACTGTCGGGGCCGCCGGCGGAACGTGCGAGCGTGAAGTGCTTCTCGACGACACAAGCACCCAACGCGACCGCCGCCACGGACACGCTAACTCCCAGGGTGTGGTCCGAGATCCCGACGGGACATGAGTAACGCGTGGCCATGTCGCGTATCGTCTGCAGGTCGATCTCGTCCGGAGGTGCTGGATAAGCGCTGGTGCACTTCAGGAGGATGATCTCGCGCGCACCGGCGCCGCGGGCCGCGTTGACCGCCTCATCGATCTCGTCGCGGGTCGCCATACCGGTGGAGAGCAGCAACGGCTTGCCGGTGCGCGCCATTGCCTCGATCAGCGGGATGTCTACCAGCTCGAACGACGCAACCTTGTGACACGGCACGTCCATGCCTTCCAGGAACTCGACGGCGCTGGCGTCGAAGGCCGAACTGAACAATTCGATACCGAGTTCATTGGCGAGATGCTTCAGCTTCGGCTGCCATTCCCACGGCGTGTACGCCTCTTCGTAGAGTTCGTACAGGGTGCGGCCGTCCCACAAGGTGCCTCCGCGGATGCGGAAACACGGTTGGTCGGAGCGCAGCGTGATGGTGTCGGCCGTATAGGTCTGCAGCTTGACGGCGTCAGCCCCGGCGGCGTGCGCAGCGCGTACCAATTGTTCAGCGACCGCGTAGTCCTGGCGATGGTTCGCCGAGAGCTCCGCGACGCAGAGAACAGGACAGCCGTCACCGACGGCGCGCTTGCCGATGCGAATGCTCACCGGCGCGGAGAGTAACACAGTCGGCGCGGCGCCCGAAAAGCGGCGTCCGGCTGGGGATTCGGGGCGGTTATAATCCGCGCATTGAACGCGAGTCCGACAATCGCCCCGGACCTGATCGCGCACTACACCGCGTGGCCGTGCGTTACGGCCGCCAGGCAGACGGCAACCGACATCGTGATCGTTCCACCGGGCGGCGAGCTCGCCGCCGGATTCGTGCTGGCCGAGACATTACTCTGCGAAGAGCGGTGCGTGCGCATCATCGGCGATGGCGTGACGTTCGAGCGGAACTGGCCGGCGCAGGCCCGCAGCCGGCCTAACCTCTCGCTGACCGAACTCGGCGCGTATCGCAGCGGCGACGTCATCCCGCCTACGCGCGCGGTACAGAGCGAGATCAGCCGGTGGCTCGACGACCTCGTCCCCTGCCGGATCGCCGGCAGAGCGCCTGGACATTTTCTATGGGGCGCAGCGTTGCAACGCGTCTTCCATAGCAACGTGGAACTCGCCGCATGGCTTGCAGGTGTGGTGCGCAGCCACCGCGCCGCACGCTACCACGTCGCGCTTGTCGGATGGATCGGCATACAGCAGTTGCGGCGGAGCGCGCACGCGGCCGGCGGGACCGTGGTGGACCTAAACACGCCGGCTCCTCGCGGAACGCGCGGCCTCACCTGGCGCCTGCGCGTGCTCGCTGTTGGCGCCGCGATGCTGGGCGCAGCAGTTGTACATCACGTGCGGCGGTATGGGGACGAACGGCGGTCGCGCGCACGGTTGCTCCAACTGCGTAGCACACCGAAGGCCGACCCGCGCCTGTGGCTCACGCTGTCACCGGATTGGCCGCGTATCAATCGTCACATGATCGAAGCGGTCGCCAAGCCGGCGTTCGCGCGCGGCGAAGCAATCGGCGTGCTGCTGTTCGGGCGGCTCGCCGCCGGAGCGCGTGTCGAATCGAACATGCGCGCGCGGACCGGCAGCGAGCTTTGGCCGGCGCTCGGGCCGATCTTGCAGCATCTGGATCGTTGCCCGATCGAACCGAACGGCAGTGCAGCGTCGCTCGCCGAGCTCTTCCGCGTGCTGGCGCGCGGCTCGGGCATTAGCATCCGGGCGCTCTGGCGACTGGCGCGGCAGGCGCGCTGGACCGATCGCGATGCGTTGCAGGTCGACCTTGGCACCGCGGGTCGTGAGCTGCTGAAGCTCGTGACCCAAGACGTGATGCTGGCGCTGGTGGCCGAGCGCGCAACGCGCGCAGCCGTAACGCGGCACGATTTCCGAGACCGCAGCGTCGTCCTGCCGGGCCTCGTGCTGGCACCCGCCGAGATCGTGTGCGACGCGGTGTTGCAGCAGGCCGGTGCAACGACGATCGATTATCTGCACGGCTCGACGGGCACGGCGTGGTTGAGCCATGCCTATCTGCACACGTCGTCACTGCGGTGCGTATGGACCGAGGCCGATGCGGGGGCGAATCGCGAACTCGGATGCGAGACCGTCGTCGCCGGCATGCCGAGCACGGTGAAACCGACCTCTCGACGCGAGCGCGCGACCCGCATCCTGCTGCTCAGCAATTTCGTACACCGTGACAGCACGGTGCACGGCAAGTTCCCGTTGCGCGTCTTCCAGCCGGAGCTGCTAGCGGTGGTGCCGCAGATCCGTGAGGACTTCGGCGAGCGCTTCCACTTCCGGTGGCGGCCGCATCCGGCGGACAACGATGCGTTGCTGGCGGAGTCGGTGGCGACTGTTCCCGGCGTCGACTTGTCGCGCGGGCGTGAGTTGGCCGAGGACTGCGCCTGGGCCGACATCATCATCGGCAGCCTGTCATCGGCGATAACGGACGCGCTCATGGCCGAGGCGCCGACATTCGTGTTCGTGCTGCCGCACCTGGCGCAGACACCCGACGTGCATTGCTTCGCCGCGGAGCGTCGGTTCTTCTACGCTCGTGAATTGCGTGAGCCATTCCGGCAGTGCATCGCGCAGCTTGATGCCGGCGATTCAGCGGCGCTGGAGCCGGAGCGCCGGGCGCGTGCCGCGATGTTCGGCGAATCGGGCGTTCCGCCGTCGTTCGACGCATGGCTGCAGTCCGCGGAACCCGCCCAGCGGGCAACCGCCATGGACGCATCCGACCACGGGCGATAGACTGCGCCGTATGCGGTTTCAGGTGGGGGACACCCAGAACCAGAGCAAGACCATCACGGACGCGGATGTGCGAACGTTCGCAGCGCTCGTGGGAGACAACAACCCCTTGCATCTGGATGAGGGATTTGCACAGCGAACGCGCTTCGGCAAGCGGATCGCGCACGGAATGATCGGCGCGTCCCTTATATCTACAGTCTTGGGAGTCCACCTGCCCGGTCCGGGCACGATCTACCTGAGCCAGACCCTGCAATTCAAGGGGCCGGTGTACATCGGCGACACGATCACGGCGCGGGTGACTGTGACCAAGATCCACGAGACGAAGCCGGTGATCACACTGGAGACCACGTGCATGAACCAGCGTAGCGAAGAGGTGATGCGTGGCGAAGCTGTAGTGCTCTACGAGCCGGTCGGCGCGCCGGCCCGGAGTGCTGCGACGGTTCGCGTGGACATACGGAAACATTGAGCGGACCTCTGAAATGGAATCAGCGCGTGATGCGGCTTGTTTTTCTGGGAAACCACACCGTTGGAGCGCGGACCCTTGCGGCAATCGCAGAGTCGAGCGAGATCGTGGGTGTGGTGGCTCACCCGCCAGACCCGGAAGATGGCGTCCGCTATGAATCTGTATTTGATTTTGCACGGCAAGGCGGATGGCCAGCGTTGCGCGGTAGGGGAAAGGATGACGCAACGCGCGACTTCATCGCCCAGGCGCGGCCCGACCTGTTGTGGATAGCCGATTACCGATACCTCCTGCCGATGGACGTGGTTGCGATTGCGCCGCTCGGCGCCGTGAACCTGCATCCGAGCCTGCTTCCGAAGTATCGCGGACGTGCGCCGGTGAACTGGGCGATCCTGCGCGGCGAGACAAGGCTCGGGCTCACCGCGCACTGCGTGGATGAGGGCTGCGATACCGGCGACATCATCGAGCAGGTGTCGTTCGAACTCACCGAGGAACAGGACGTCGGCGATGCGTTGAACACCCTGTACCCGCTGTACGAACAAATCACGCGCAATGTGCTGGCGCAGTTTCGCAACGGCAACGTGCCACGCCACCTGCAGAATCATGCCATCGCGACGGAATTCCCGCGCCGCACACCAGAAGATGGGCGAATCGATTGGAGGCGACCGGCACGCGAAGTATTGAACCTGGTGCGCGCGGTGGCGGCGCCGTATCCGGGAGCGTTCACAAGCCTGAAGGGTGAGAAGGTTACCGTGTGGAAGGCGAGCGTGGTGGAGGAGGATGCCACGAGTGCTATGCCGGGAACGGTGACCAGCGTTGGAACGCCAGGTGCAGTTGTGGATTGTGGCGTCGGGAGACTGTTATTGAGGACATTTGATCCGTCTGGATTGAAGAGCGGAGATAGGTTGGGGATATAGCCGCATCACGCTCGCGGACACTCCTGCTGCGGCTGCGCCCGAGCGCGTTCGCGCGCACCTGCATAGGGCACACTTACGGCACAGCCGAAGCCGTGCCCCTTTGAAGTCCTGACTTATCGTTTCGCTGCCTTCAGTCGCTAATCGTGGCGCATGGGGCGGATGACCAGGTCGACGTCTTCCATGCGGATGCTACGAACGAGTTGGAAGGCCTCGGCGGCCTGGCAGCCAGCGACGCTGCCCCAGCGGCGCGCGATCACGTCGAGCGCCTGCAGCGAGCGCGGATGCGGGAAGTCGCGCAGTTCGCTCTTGTACTGCCGCATGGCGCGCTTCTTCTTCTCCAGCGTGCTGGAAATATCGACAAAAACGTTCGGGTGGAAGGCGTTGTTCGGGCGGAAGCCCCACTCCGTGCTGCTGGCGATCTCGAAGCAGTAGAGATCGCGCACGGCCTGGCCTTCGATGGGGCGCGTGGCGGTAAGGACGGCGCGGTTGGTCACCTGGTGGTCGACATTCAGATCGGATTCGTGATGGGTAAAAATGACGTCGGGCGAGTGCTGCTCGATGAGGTTCTCGATCAGCTTGGTGACCTCGAGCAGCGCGACCGTGTCGAAGCGATTGTCGGGTAACTGGCGAAGGTCGACGCGGGTGACGCCGAGTTCAGCGGCGGCGCGCTTGGCGTCGTCGCGCAGCGAGGTAAGCAGGGCAGGATCGGCCTCATCGCGCGCGGCATAGCGCGAGGTAATACCCTCGCCCAGAATGACGATCTCGACCTGATGGCCTTCGGTGACGAGGCGCCCCATGGTCCCGCCGCAACCGAGGATCTCGTCGTCCGGATGCGCGGCAATAACGAGCACACGCATAGGCTGCAGTTCCGCGTGCTTTTCGGGTTGGCTGGTCCGTTCGAAAGAGAAAGTCACGTGGCCGCCCGAACAATACGCAGCGAGATCGGGATCCTCCTGATATCCAGCTTTGGCGAACGCGCTGCGTGCGGGTGCGTTCTCATTGCGGACGCACCCAACTATCTTCCGCACGGGCCATTGTTGGAAGACCACATTGGTGCCAGCCTGGATGGCGGCGACGCCATGGCCGTGCCCGGTCTGCGATTCGACGAGATAGACCGAGATGACGGCAATCAGTCCTTTGCGGTCAAAGCGCACCAGGCCTCTGGGCACGCCCTCGATCGCGATGACGAACATGCGCAAGTTGCGATTCTTCAGTGCACGGTGGAACCAGATCTCGTGCTCACCCCAGGCGATGGGTTCGGTGAACGTGCTGCGCTGCAGGATGAACGGATCGTTGCGCCACTCGAAGATCATGCGCATGTCGTCGAGGGCGGCGGGGCGAAGGGAGACTTGGCTCATGTCGTAGCTGTCAGCTGTCAGCGTTCAGTATTCAGCAAGAATCCGCGGCTTTGCGAGCCGCAGTTGAACAGCAGGTCCACAGCAGCCAGGTTCGGCTCGAATCCCCGGAACGCCTGGCGATAAGCCGGATGATTATACGCATGGTATTCCACCGTGATGCCGGCAGCGGCGAAGGCCGATTCGTCGAGATAATCCTTGCCGAGCGGACCGGAAAGATAGCGCGTGGCACCGACCGCGCGACAAAGATGGAGGACAAGGTCACTCTTTGTGCCCGCTGGTTTCATTTCGGAACTGAACCGCAGCGGCGTGCGGATATCGAACTGCTCGAGCTGCCACGTGGTGAGTTCGCGCAGGAGCGGCGCGAGATGTGTCCATGGACGCTGGTATATGTCTTCAAGATGCGCCGCGTGCTCACGAAAGAACGGCGCACGCGCGTAGTTGAATTGCAGCGTCTGCCAATGTTTACGCGCCCAAGGCTGGTTCGTCGCGATCTCCAGCTCGTTGATGGCGGCGCCGAACCGTCCACTGGTCGCGACCGGCACGGTGAGCCAGCACCAACCGTCGGCGGTCCGGACCTTGTTGCGGTTAGTAAAACTGTTCTTCTCGAACTGCACGTGGTCGAGGACGATGTGCAGATCGGACACCGCGATGCGATGAAAGTATCCCAGCCACGGCAGGTACGCCGGCTGGTTGATGGAGACGATCATGCGTTGCGGTCCCGGTAGAGATACACGGT
>CAYWSH010000036.1:0-27412 GCA_964460655.1 uncultured Terriglobales bacterium
GCCGCGACTTGCGCCAGGTCACGCGCCGCGTTCGCCGCCACGGGCGGTGCCGCGGCTTCGCCGGCGGGTACGCCTAGATGCAGGCGCGCGATATCGCGCCCGCTGCTCTCGACCGGCGCGGCGACGGCTTCGCCTAGCGGCAGCGGCGACGGTAGTTTGCTGCGATTCGCCGCTGCAACCGCAGGCGCGGCCGCTTCCGGCAGCGGCGCCACGAGCGCATTCAGCTTGCGCTCCACGGCGTTCGCCGGAGCGACGGGCGCGGTCACGCCGCCCACGATGTTCGGCAACGGCTTGGGCTCGCGCAGCAGGTTCGGATTCGCGGGGTCGACGATCGTTTGCCGGAAATTGTCCGGCGCCGGTGGCAGCGAAATGATCTCCTGCTTCGCGAGTTTCGGCTCGCCGTGCCGCGCCGGACGCGGCGTTGCCGGCCTCGGCGCCTCGACCGGAGTGCTCGGTGCGATCTCCGGCAGGTATTCCGAGACGCTGTAGTACTGGATGGTCGCGTGCTGGAATGCTTGATTCCGCGATAGCTGCGGCGGCGCCAGCGTGACGCCGATGATGACCAGCGCCCACGCGCTCACGTGCAGCAGTACCGACTGTGCGAAGCCGCGCGCCGGCAGCGGCGTCGGCACAAAGACGTCGTGCCAGAATTCGCCCGGCGGAATGGCGCTCGCCACGCGGCGTGCATCGCGGCCGAAGAGCTGGTCGAGCAGGTTGCGCCAGAAGACGCGCGCCCACGGCTCCGGCTCGATCAGCAAGCGTGGCGGTGGCACGGCCGCCGCGCGCACAGGTGCCTTCGCGATTGGCTGTTGCGGCGAAGGCGTCTGGACTAACATAAGCAGTCTGGCAGTCGGTCAGTCATGCAGTCGCTCAGCCAAAGCAGGGCGCTGACTGACTGAAAGACTGACCGGCTGACAGACTGTGTGGTCGCTGCGCGGATTATAGCCCGGTTCGTGCGGCCGCCACGGCAGCGAATGGGCCGGGAAAAGAAAGAATTCGCAGCGGCGGCACGGGCATCGAATCGAGCAGCGACTCGCCTATGAGAATGTCTTCCGCCATCCTTGCCCTGCTGCTCACCGCCACGCTGGCGGCCGCGCAGCCACGCCCCACGCCGCAGCAGCAGTTCGAGCAGGAGATCTCCGGCACGTACACGTTCCTGCAAGACGGCGAATTCGTGCAGCTCGACGTGCAGGAAGGCAAGGTCGGCGGCTTCGTGTCGCGCTTCGGCACGCAGGAGAGCGACAAGGGCGCGTTCCTCGACCACTTCATCAAGGAAGGCGCGCTGAAAGCCCGCGAACTGAGCTTTGAGACGCTCCCGGTGCATGCCGTCTGGTACACGTTCAAAGGCCGCATCGAGCGCGGCGATGCGAAGACAAAGAAGGAGCAAGGCTTCTACGTCCTGCGCGGCACGCTTACCGAGTTCACCGAGGACGTGAACAAGAAAGTGACTTCGCGCTCCCGCGACGTCAGCTTCAAGCTGTTCCCGGAAGAAGAGGAAGAAGACGAACCCGGCGAAAAAGGCGAGAAGCCGCCTGCGCAAAAGCCGCCGGCAAAGAAGCCGCCCGCCTACAGCCGCTAGTTCAGCAGCCGGTGGTTGATGGCGAACAGCGCAAGCTCGAGCCGGTTGGAGACGCCGGTCTTGTCGAAGATGTTGGTCAGGTGGTGCTTCACGGTGTCTTCACTCAGCGAGAACTTCTGCGCGATCTCGCGGTTGGTGCAGCCCTCGCCGATGGCGGCGACGATGTCGAGTTCGCGATTGGTGAGTCCGTAGGGTTTTTCCTTGCGCGTGTCGCCCGCTCCGGCAGCGTGCTGCTTTAAGTACTCAGCGAGGCTGGGAACGCTCTCGCGGCCGACCCAGGCCGCGCCGTTCATCACGGCGCGGATGCTGGTCAGCAGCACCTGCGTCGCGGAGTCCTTCATGACGACGCCGCGGGCGCCCGCCTGCAGCGCCTCCACGATCTGCGAGGTCTCGATGCCGGCGGTCAGCAGGATGGTCTTGACGCTGGAGCCGTTCTGGCCGAGCTGCCGCAACGCTTCGATGCCGGGACAGCGCGGCATGGCGAGATCGAGCAGCAGCACATCGGGATGCAGCTGTTGCACGAGCTGCACGGCCTCGTTACCGTCGGCCGCTTCGCCCATGACTTCGAGGCCAGGTTCGGCTTCGAGGAGGCGGCGCAGTCCATCGCGAAAGATGGGATGGTCGTCGGCGATCAGGATGCGGATCGGTTTATCCGGCATAAGCGGCTGATGCGGCGCGCGGCACCGCTACCTCGATGCGAGTGCCCTCGCCGGGAACCGAATATACATGAACCTCGGCGCCAATGAGCTTGGCGCGTTCGCTGAGCACGGTCGGTGCCGGCAAACCTGAGCCCTTGCCGTTCCCGTTGCCGTTTGCGGTCGCGGGGAAGCCGCGGCCGTCATCTTCCACGGTGAGCCGCCAACCGCCTTCGGCCACGCTTAGGCGCACATGCACTTGGCGTGCCGCGGCATGCTTGCGGACGTTGACCAGGGCCTCCTGCGTGATGCGCACTAGCTCGCGGCACACGCGGCGTGGGAACGGGATCTCGTCGGAATCGGCGATGAAGTGCGCCTCGATGCCGGTGTCGCGGCGGAACCGGTCAACGGTCTCGGCGAGGAACTCGGTGAGGTCGCGCGGGCCGATATCGACCGGGCGGATCTGGTGCATCAGCTCGCGCAACGAAAGTACTTCCTGCCGCAGGATGCCTTGGATGTGGGCGAGCGCCGTGCTCATCGAACCGGCAGCTTCGCCGCGCCGCCGCAGCACGTCCACCTGCATCTCGGCGGCGATGAGCGACTGGATGGCGCCATCATGCAGCTCGCGCGCGGCGCGGGCACGCTCGATCGCGCCAGCCCGGCTGCGCAGCCGGCGCACGAGATACAGGTTGTAGAGCGCCGGCGAGACTTGCTGGAAGAGCTTCTGCGCGAAGCGGACCTCGCGGTCAGCAGAGGCTTGCAGGTGCGGATCGAGCAGCAGCAATCTTCCTACCCAGGATTCGCCGAAACTGAAGTCAACCCCGAGGATGGAAGCGGCGCTCTGCGCGAGCTGCGCTGGTGGTGCGAGGCTAGTGGCCTCCCGGAGGCGGTGGCCGAGCGAATCCAGTTGCGTCGCGCGCCAGTCACCGCTCCGGGCACGTGCGGTCACCCACGCCGAGCCCTTCGCCGGGAAGAGATACTGCGCTGCGGCTGTTGGCGCCATTTCTGCCAGGTGCGTCTCGGGACTCTGGCCATGGACTCGACTGTACTGCCACACATAGAAGCGTCCGCCACCGGCCTCGCGAATGGCGACCAGGACCTGTGACGCACCGAAAAGATCGGCGATCTCCGCCAGGACCTGGTGCATAGCGGTGCGCAAGCTCCGCTCCACGCTGCTCGCGCGTCGCACCGTGCGTGCGATGATCACTTCCTCGGCGCGGAGGTGCTTCTCCTCCTGCGAGAAGTAGCCCAGGACGATTCCCATGAGCAGGAGGTACGCGCAGCGGATGACCAGTCGATTCACCTCGAACTGGCCCGCGATCCACGGTTCCGAGTTCAGCAGGATCGCCGCCTGAGCGATGTTGATGCCCATGCCCGTGATCGAGGTCGCCATGCAGGCGACCAGCCCCCAGCGGAATCCTGCCGCCAGCAACGCCGAGAGATACAACACGTAGAACGGGCTGCTCGGGCCCTGCGTGATCAGCGAGATAAGGGCGGGCCAAAAGATGTCGACCGATTGCAGGAAGATGGCGAACCGCTGGCTGACGTCGCGTTGGAACTGCAGGTAGATCAGGACCGCGATCGTGTGGGCGACATAGATCGCCAGGAGGGCGTACGTGAGGCCGAGGTAGCGTTCCGGATCGGTCGGATCCACCCAGATGGCAACCAGCGAGACGGTTGCCAGGAAGACGCGCGCCGAGGCCAATAAGACCTCCGCGCGATGGCGCTCAAACGGATCGAGCGCCACGGCGAAATGACGGCTGCGTAAGAAAGTAAACAAGTGCGGTCCAGCCGGGGGTGGACGATTATCGCCCAAATCAATACCGGCGGAAAACAGGTTTATTGCTGAAGAGTGCCGGTTGGGGAGCGACAGCCGAGACAGAGCGGAGCGGCCCGTCCCGGCCGCGTAGCGCGATGGAAGGCCTTGCGAGTCTACGGGCGAGCGATAATCACTAGCGGTTTGGGAGCGGAGCGAACAACCGAGACAGAGCGGAGCGGCCCGTCCCGGCCGCGTAGCGCGATGGTAGGCCTTGCGGGTCTACGGGCGAGTAATACCACTAGCGGTTTGGGAGCGGAGCGACAGGAAAAAATGGCAAGCGGGGCCGAACACCGTGAACCTGTCACCGCACAGGCCGCGGGTGCGGCACGCAAAGACGCCCCGCGAAAGTGTCTCGACGGCCCCGCTCTACGTCCTGCCGCGGCGAACCACGACAGGTACTGCGACTGGCCTGCGCGAACGCAGCCAGCGCGTACAAACCCAGGTCAGGCCGAAAACGAGTGTGAGTTGCGCCAGCAACACGCCTGCACAGTAATGCGCGCCGCGCTTGCTGCAAAGATGGCGTTAGTAATTTGGTGGTGGTGACGCGGGTAATCGGCCCAAGGTTTTGCCGTTGCGATCCACATACGGGACTTGCGACTTCAACCGGCGACAAGACGAGCCGCTCTGTGTCGCCGGCTGAAGCCGGCTCTTGCCGATTCAAACGTGTCCATTGGCACGGCTGAAGCCGTGCCCTGACACGAAACCCTACTGCGCCATCTTCGCCACGTGGAGCTCGAATCCGGTCTTCGGCAGCAACGACGTCAGCGTGAAGACCTTATAGCCCTCGCCCGCGATCTCGCTCTGCCGGTAGACGCCTGGCTCGCTCTCCACCACCTCGCGCTTGCCGCCGAGGTCGTCGAGGAACTTCTGCGCTTCGGCGACGTCGAGCTTGCGCTCGGCGGCGCGCGTCAACGCGGCCTGGGCGGCGTACGACCGCGCCAGCTTCGGCCAGTAGTCGTCGAGCAGTTCGGTGCTGGCGAAGAGGTCGGCCCAGATGATTTCGCCGTTCACCGCGACGACTACGCCGACGGCACCACGCTCGCGCAGATCGCGGAGCACGCCGGTCATCACGGGCACCGAGACCTTTTCGACTTCGGCCTTAACCGCGGCGTTGTCCATGACCTTGGCATACGACGTGGTGGACTGCAGCTCGCGTTGCGCGACGACGCCAGAGGATCCCGCCGAAGAAGGCGGTGCCGAGGCAGCAACCTTGCTCGCGGCGTCATGCATGCGCCCGACCTCCGCCCAAACCTGTTGCTGGTTCTGGTCACTCATGGCCTTCGCCCGCACGCTGGGTTGTGCCATCACGCCGCCGAGCGCGCCGAACTTGTCGCTGGTGGCAGTCCAGCGGCCGGGCTCGACGCAGAACACGCCGAGGTCGATCGGGTCCGCTCCCACTGGCACGATGCGGTCTTTGGCGATGACGCGGTCCTGCTTGCCGCCGGTGACGATCTCGCCGGCGAGCAGCAACAGCGGCCGCTTCGACTTATTGACCAGCACCAGCGTGTTCACGGATGCGCCGCCGCTATGTGTGTAGGTCTGGACCGGGCCGCGGATGAGCGGTGGCGCGACGCGTCCAGCTTCGGTGACGATGACGTCGCCGGAACGCAGGCCTTCATCGAGCGTCAAGAACGTGGACGTGTCGTGCGTCGCGGTCGCGACGATGGGAAAGATGGTGAGGTTGCCGTGCGTGATCGCCGGCAGGACTTTGTAAGATTGATTGACGGGTTGGCCCGCGTTGGCGGGCAGGGTCGGAGCAAGGATTGGAACAGCCGCGAGCGCGCAGGTGAGTGCGGCGGCGGTCAAAGAGCGCAGCATTGTGTCCTCCAGGACGAAATGTCCAGCGCGTCCCGAAGCCGCGCAGGCGGAGGCACCCCTTCCTGTCGCGAAGAACGCCGGATCTTCCGCGGCTTGCGCCGCTCTGTTCATGTCGCTTCGCTCCAAACCGCCGGTCGGCAGCGTATTCGCAGAGACCCACGAGGCCAGCAGTCTCGCTCCGCGACCTGTTCCGGCCGCTCCGCTATGGGGACGTTTAGGGGCGGAGACGACGGGAAAAAGTTGGTAGACTCAGGGAATACCATGGCCGGAAGTGCGCGATCCGCAAACCCTGCGTGGGCGCAGGGACTGGACCCGTTGCTGCGCGAGCTGTTCCAGAACAGCCGGGCCGTGGAGTTCGGCTTCACGGCCGACCAGTTCGCGCGCGTCCTGCTCGATATCGGCCTCAAGTACCTGCCGGAAGCCGCCAGATCCAAAGAAGCCACGACTTTCCTCTCCGCCTTGCGGGTCGAGGAACTCGCCCTGGCGCGCGGCTGCGCCGCCGGCAACGACAAGGCCTGGGAAGTCTTCCTGACGCGCTTCCGCGAGAAGCTTTACGACGTGGCGGGCGCCATCGCGCGCGAGGACGCGGTCGCGCATGAACTCGCCGACTCGCTCTATGCCAGCCTGTATGGGCTGACGGCGCGTGACGGCCAGCGGGTATCGAAGCTCTCGTCGTACACCGGACGCGGGTCCCTGGAAGGCTGGCTGCGAACCGTACTGGCGCAGGAGTACGTGAATCGCTACCGGCAGCAGCGGCGGCTGGTGAGCCTGGAAGAAGAAGAGGAATCTGGGAAGCAGTTCGAGGCGCGCGCGCCGGAGCCGCAGGTCTCGGTGAATCCGCCGCTGGAAGCCGCGGTGGACAAGGCTTTGGCGGAGTTGCCGGCGGAAGACCGCCTGGTGCTGTCGTCCTACTTTCTGGATGACCGCACGCTGGCCGACATTGCAAAGATGTTGCGCGTCCATGAATCGACCATCAGCCGGCGCATCGACAAGATCACGCGCACGCTGCGCAGCGCCATCATGGCTGGGCTGGAGCGGCAGGGACTGAGCCATAGGCAGGCGCAGGAAGCGCTGGAGGCTGACGTCCGTGACCTGGCGGTCGATGTACGGGCGCGGCTGCAGGCCGAACGCAGGAATCCGGAAAGAGGGACGCAAAAACCCGGGCCGGCGACGTTCTAGCGATAAGGGGACGTCGGGGTCCGCTTCAGGTGTAGTGAAATGGCAGAACTTCCCAAGATCGTAGTAGCGCGAATGGCCCGCCAGGAGCGGGTTTCAGGCGGGGTGTCGCATCCGGACGCCGATCTCCTTACCGCCTACGTCGAACAGGTGTTGAGCGCGCCCGAACGCGAGCAGATCGTGCTGCATCTGGCGGCGTGCGGCGATTGCCGCGAAGTCCTGGCGCTGGCCGCGCCCGCACTCGTCGCGGATCCGGCGGCCGTGACCAACGTAGTGACCATGCCCGCGCGCAGCAGTTGGTTCCCGGTGTGGCGCTGGGGTGCAGTGGCCGCCGTCGCGGTCATCACGATCGGTGGCGTCATGATTTATCGACAGCAGCCGAGTGGCGTGACGTTGGAGCCGAACCGGCAGACGGCATCGTCAAAGACTCCTGATGTGCAACCGCCGGCGTCGAGTCAGCCTGCCGAACCACCCACCGCGAAGACCGACACCGATACCGAGAAAAAAGAGATTGCCAACGCCCGGCCGGCGCGCCGCGAAGTAGCCACGGCTGATCGCGTGGAGTCAGCGGCGAGAACAGGCGCGACTCCGGCAGCGCCTAAGCCAGCGGCCGAGACCGTCGCCACAATGGCTGAGGCTCCGGCCGTCGCGAAGGCTAGCGACCAACCGGAAGTGGCGACGAAGCGCGCCCTGATGGATGCGCCCAAAGCCGAACAAGACAGCGTTGCCCGCAGCTTCGCATCCAGCGGACTCACCGCAGCCGAACTGCACAAGGATCAAGTACAGCCGTCGGCGACGAGCAGCGCTACGTTCGCGGATAGCAGCGTCAGCCAGCCGGTCAGCAACGATGGCGTACCCTTGGCGCTGGGCATGCTGCTCCAGGGTAACCGCGAACATCGCTTACCCAGGATTCCAACGCCCGCACTGGCGGCGGGTTTCAATAAAGGCGTCGCGTTCAATGGCGTCGCGCCCGAGAAAGCCAAAGCGCTTTCGGGCCCGTTCGTCACCCCCGGCTGGCAGCTTTCACCCGAGGGCCAGGTGCAGCGCAGCTTCGACGGCCGCACGTGGCAGAGCATGACGATCGCTCCGGGCGCGCATTTCAATTCCTTCTACGCCACGGGTCATGAGATATGGGCGGGCGGCAGCGGCGGCGTGCTGTTCCATTCGGTGGACGCGGGCGAGACGTGGGAACGCGTGACGCCGGCGCAGGACATGCGGGTGCTGCGCGACGACATCACGCACGTTAGCGGTGAGGAGAAAGACCGCCGCAAAGTCACGCTCGAGACCGCGGGCGGAGAATTCTGGGCCACGGAAGACGCGGGTCAGCACTGGTCAGTGCATAATCACAATCCCCACACCCACTGAGCCGGAGGTCGCATGCGTGCCTTCCTCGGGTCCCTGCTCGTCCTCGCAGCGGCGGTGACGCTCGGCGCCAAGTCCAACCTGCTACGCCAGATCACGCACGCGCAGTACGTCTACGTCTGCAATGCCGACGGCTACGACGAGACCTCGTTTCGTACCCCGCCGGAGGACCGAGATGCGATCCTGGCGGTGCAGGACACGATACGCAAGTGGCATCGCTACTATCTGGCGCTCGATCCCACGCAGGCTGACTTGCTGATCGTAGTGCGTTCGGGCCACCTGGCCGCTGCGACCGTAGGTGGGACCATTCCCCGGCGCACGGACACCGTGCCGCTCGCGGGCACACCGACGATCAGCATCGGCAGCAAGCCCCGGCCCGAGGGAAGCCCGCCCGAACCGCCGCGGGGCGCTCCGACGGTGGGCGTGGAAGGCGGACCACCGGACGACATGCTTTCCATCTACGATGGGCGTCTGGGACATGGCTTGGACGCGCCGCCACTGTGGCGCAAGACGAAGAAGGATGGCCTCAAGAGCTTCCAGGGCAAGTTCGAACCACCGCTGCTGAAGGAATTCCGCGATGAGGTCGACAAGGCCGACAAGGAAGACGCCGAGAAGGCGGCCGCGAAGAAGAAGCCGTAGTCCGCAAACGGAGGCGCGCATGTTTCGTCGCATCGGTCCTTGCTTGGCGCTGGCGTTGTTGCTGCCCGCAATGCTGCGGGCGGAGCTGCCGAAGCAGCTCGTTAACGCGACGTGGTTCCACGTGGTGACGACCGACGGCCTCGACGAATACTCGCCGCGCATCAATCCCGAAGACCGCATCGCGGTGCTCGCGGTGAAGAAGGCGCTGATCAAGTGGGATCATTACCATGCCGGGACACGCGCCAGCATGGGAGAGCCCAGCGGCGGCCTGTTGATCGTGGTGCGACCGGGAAGGCAAGTCGGCACGAACGTTGACGTCACCGTGCATCGTGCTCCCAGCGGGCCGCAGAAGCCGGATCGCACGGTGGGTGTGGGCTATGGCTACGGTGTAGACCTGGGGGACAAAGACGACACCATGTCGGTGTTCTACGCGCCCTTCGGTACGGATTCGGGGCCGTTGTGGCAGCGGAGTGCGCGCTTCGGCCTGTTCGATCGAACGGGTCAGACCACGGATGTACCGCTGGTCAAGCAGTTCATCGAGGACGTCGAAAAGGCTGCGGCGGAGCAGGCAGCGAAGGACGCCGAAAAGAAATCCAAGAAGAAGCCTTGACCGACCCTCAGTCCGCCGCTCCGGCCACAGCTTTCTCCGCTTGCTGCTTCGCCAAGTTGGGTTCGAAGCAGCGGCGGCAGCGCGCTTCATACATCCCCGCGGCGCCCACCACGATGAGGTCCTCACTCGCGATCAGCCGCTGCGTGTGCTTGGCGGGATTGCCGCACTGCATGCAGATGGCGAGCGTCTTGGTGATCTCGTCGGCCACGGCCAGCAGCTCGGGCATGGGATGGAAGGGGCGGCCGAGGTAGTCGGTATCGAGCCCGGCGATGATGATGCGCTTGCCCATGTCGGCGAGGCGTACCACCAGCGGCACGATGGCTTCGCCGAGGAACTGCGCTTCATCGATGCCGATGATCTCGGTGCGGACAGGAGCTCAGCTGCGGACTACGAGTCGAAGAGGTCCCGCGGTGGGTGTTACGTTACCCGCGCCTGCGAAAGTAATTGCGACTCCTGAATCTTACCTTGTAAATCCCTCAACTGCTGAATTAGTCCCGAATCTGCCCGCTTTTTCTCGAGTTCGTCGATTGCATCGGCCGTTTGTGCCCATTGCCTCGGGCTCATGCGCGCCTCATTCCCCGCAACTGCCTGAAGGAAATATAGTATCTCTGTTGCAAGCCGAACGTCGTCAGCTTGGTGCGAAGGAGCAGGCAGCCATGTTCGGTGATTGCTCGCGAATCGCGACGCCACGTCCACGGCCCTTGGGCGCCTAGCCGGATCAAAACAGAGCATCTCCGAAAGAATAGGCGCTACATGCACCGGGAAGTTGCTACGAATTCGCTGCTGAAGACTGCTTTCCGATTGTGGTTTAGTCGCGCGCTTCCTCACTTCGGCATTGAATTCGTTGCGGCGCGAATCGTCTAAGTTGGGCTTCCCCTTCGCCTCATCACTTAAGACGAACGGATAATTTCCGGTCCTCAGCGCGAATAGCACCGCACCGAGAGCCCAAACGTCGGACTCCTTCGTGCAGTTGCGGTCAGCGATGAACAACTCGGGCGCGCGAGTCAGTATGGTTCCAACCACCGTACTGCCCTCGCTTGTCGCAGAGCCCAAGTCAAAAATCTTCGCGCGATCTTGATGGTCTACACCACAGTTGTCCAGCTTTAGATCCCGATGGATGAAATCGACCGAGTGTAACGACGCTAAGCCGACACATAAGTCGGTCGCCATCTGGAAGAATTCATCTCCGCCGCGCAGCGGTGAAAAGGCGGTCAGAGGCCTGTAAAGCAGCTCTTCCACCAAATAAAACCGCTCGTCATCTCCTCGGAACGCCCCATATTGGCGAGCAACATTTTGGAGGTTCGAGACCTTGGCCATTTGCTTGGGATCGAGAAGCAAGCGGAGTTCCTCGTAGAACTGCTTTGCAGACGGAGGCGCTATGAACGTCGCAAGGGCAAAATCGCGCCACTCCCCACGCTTCACGGCGCGATAAACCATCTTCCACTGCCCTTTCCCAAGCAATTCACGGACGACATAACCATGTCCCGGGTTGAGCTTGCCATTGTTTTGCACTGTATCTCCTTAGGCCGATGCTGATTCTAATGCCGTTTCAACCGCCCCTGCCGCTTCCCTTGGAACATAAAGGCGATGTCGCTGAAAAGTAACTGCCTCGAGCGGGGAGCTAAACCCGCGATCCTTTAATTCTGCAAGGCTCACGGGAAACTCCTCGCCCACGTCAAAGAAGATCCCTTCAATCTTCCCGTCAAAAGCAAAGTCCGACGAATCCGTGAGAACCAGATAGTCCAACGCTTGTTCCAATTCAGGCTCGGTTATGTCCTTGAACTCCGCGATGTTTTGCCGCTGAAACGCTCCTGTCACCGCATTTCGGGCAGCAGCAATTTCATGCTTGGGGACCTCGCCTTGCCATGACCTCACTTCACGGAACAACCGACGGTTGAGCAAGCACCCGCTGAGATACTTCAGCACCGGGTCTTTGCTTGCGCGCTCCCAAGACTTAAGCAGCGCAAGTACCTCCACATCGTCCGTCTGAAGAAAATCACCGAGACTCAGCTCACCGCTTGCAAAGAGCTTCTTGAAGGGTTCGGTGGCGTCGTCGTGGGAAACAAATCGACTCGAGCGGCCGCTGTCAGAAGCTCTTTCAAATATCGCGCGCAGGACGCGTCCCGCTCCACGCACAGTTGGATGCAAGTAAACTTGCTGGTACATGGAGGCCCTCGCTGCGAGGCATTGCTTGAGGGCAACCAAGCTTCGCTTTGCATCAATAACGAGCGACATCCTTTTTGTTGCATCGCTCTGAAGGGATACCGAGTGAACCATCCAATTCAAATCGAATACGCCGTATCGAACACCGGCGAGTTTCGAATCTCGGATCAAGTAATCCCATCGGTCGCAGTCAATAGGCCCACTCAGCAGCTTGCATAATCCACTTACCCAATGTGTCCCTTCGAGAAGCTGAACGACCTGTTCGAGATCGCAGTCGGTCTGTCTTATTTGATGGGCCACATCGCTCCCGTCCCTTAGCAGTGCGAGGGTACAGTCTTCGTGGCTGGTTATCCCCTTCGGTAGAAGTACGCGTTCTAACGCGTGTGAAAAAGCGGTGTGGCCCAAATCGTGGCAAAGAGCTGCAATCGCAAATGCCCGCTCAAGATCGACATCCAGCCTCGACGGGCTCATTTCTGTCAAATCAGATGCAAATGAGCGCAGGTGTCGAAACACCCTCGTAGCGACGCTGTAAGTGCCGAGAGCGTGACTAAAACGGCTGTGTTCAAGATTGGGATAGACAAGATAACTCACCCCGGTTTGGTGAATGAACCGGAGGCGCTGTATCTCTCGGGAATTAAGGATTCGGCGTATTGAATCGTCGACTTCGATGATTCCGTGAACACAATCCATGATGGCGCGATTGCTACCTAAGAACATCGACTTCTTCTCCGAAGGGAAGTGGCAAGTCGCGGCAAGATAGCAGTTTTTCAATGTTGTCAAGCAGAGATTTGCATTTTGTTCCGAAATCGGAACATGCTCGGGTGCCGGAGGTAATGACGGTAAACGAGCTTCCTCGCGTGAGTGACGTCGTGACCGAGTTCGCGATGGCCTCCGCTGTTGACTAAGTGCTCCCGCTGCTACCGGGCCGGTACGGCAAAACGCTTGCCAGACGGCTTTCCCGCTGGAGCAACGCAGCGCGGGAGTGATGGCGGCGCGCCACGCTTTGCCGTGGTCAGGTGCGTATTCGATGCCGCCGGAAAGATAGATCTGCATCGCGTTCCCGGATTGTGCTGCGCGGAAGGGAACGCGTCAACGCAAATGTCGGCGGTTGTGGATAACGCGGGTGGAAATCCAAGCGGTAGACTGAGGCGAATGCGCGCCATTGTCATCACGCGACCAGGCGGGCCGGAGGTGCTCGAGCTGCGCGACGTGCCGCGGCCTCAGCCGGCAGACAAGGAAGTCCTGGTGCGGGTGCACGCCGCGGGCGTGAATCGTGCTGACCTGCTGCAACGGCAAGGTCGGTATCCCGCGCCGCCGGGCGTTCCGCCCGATATTCCCGGACTCGAATTCGCGGGCGAGGTCGAAGGACTCGGCCCAGGCGCGCGTCGCTGGAAAAAAGGCGAGCGTGTTGTCGGACTCGCCGGCGGTGGCGCCTACGCCGAGTTCGTGGTCGCCCACGAAGACACGCTGGCGGCAATCCCCGCGAACCTCGATTGGAACGAAGCCGGCGGCGTTCCCGAGATCTTCATCACCGCGCACGACGCGATGATCCGGCAGGCCGGATTGCGCACAGGCGAGGCTGTCTTGATCCACGCCGTCGGCAGCGGTGTGGGTCTGGCGGCGGTGCAGTTAGCGCGCGCTGTTGGAGCGACGCCGTTCGGCACATCACGCACAGCCGACAAGATCGAGCGTGCGCGCGAGTACGGACTCGAAGATGGCGCAGCGATCACCGACGTCGCGCAGCTGGCCGAGCTCGCGACGCGCTGGTCCTCGGGGCGCGGTCTTGACGTCGTGCTCGACCTCGTCGGCGGGCCGTATCTCGGGGCCGAGCTCGGGATCATGGCTTCGCGTGGCCGCATCATGGTGGTGGGTACGGTCGCGGGCGGACGCAGCGAGATCGAATTGCGGCATTTGATCGGAAAGCGGCTCCACGTCATCGGTACGGCGCTGCGCTCACGGTCGCTGGCGGAGAAGATCGAGGTCACGCGCGCCTTTGCCGCCGAGGTCGTCCCCTGGCTGGCGCAGGGCACGGCAAAACCCGTGCTGGACGCGGTGTTTCCGCTGGAGCAGGCGGCTGAGGCGCACGCCCGGCTGGAGGCCAATGCCAATTTCGGCAAGGTCGTGCTGAGTCTGGGAACGGTTCCAAAATAGGGAAGAGCGCAGCTCACCGGTTACCAGAGTCAGCTTCCCCTGCGATGGATGAGCGTCTATCCTACGGGCTCCCCATATGCGGGTCGAGTGTCTCCTGGTCGCGCGTGACCCCAACCTGCTGCGCATGCTGACGTCGTCGCTGACGCAGCTGGGCATCGATGCCAACGTGTGTCCCGACGCGGAAGAGGCGGCCGACTGGCTGCATCGCAGCAAGTTCGATTCCGTGATGGTGGACTGCGTAGAGTTTGATCTGGAAGGGCCGCGACTGCTGCAGAAGATCCGCCGGGCCGCGCCGAACTCCCGCTCGGTGATCGTGGCCATCGTGGACAACGAGACGACGCCGGTGCAACGCGGCGCACTGGGCGCGCACTTCGTGCTCGAGCGTCCGCTGCAGCCGGACATGTTGTCGCGCAGCCTGCGCGCGGCGCGCTCGCTGATGATCCAGGAGAACCGGCGCTACTTCCGCCATCCGGTGGACATGCCGGCGTGGCTCATCAAGAGCTCGAGCGAGACTCGCGTCCAGTTGACCAACGTAAGCATGGGCGGACTGGCCTTCCAGATGGAGCGCAAGAGCGTCGAGATCGGCTGGACCGGCCAGGTGGACTTCACCATCCCCGGCCAGCGCGAGCGCGCGCAGTTCAAGGCCGAAGTCGTCTGGATGAATGAGCACCTGAAGGGCGGCGTGAAGTTCGTCCACATACCGGCGAAGCAGCGGCAGGATTTCGAGAACTGGCTGGCCGACATGCGCGGCGAGCCGAAGAACTTGCGCTAGTCGGCGGCCTCGTCGGCGTACCAGCGCGCGGTGCGCGGCAGCTTGCCGAGCGCCGTCACCGCAAAGACCAGACCGGCGACTACGATGAACACCGCCAGGCGCGCGGCGTTAAGCACGTCGCCGGTGAGTCCCAACCGGCTGCCCAGCCGCCACATCGCCCAGCTCGCCAGTTGCGACGGAACCACGGTCCAGATGGCGACGTAGAACCAGGCTTTCTCCGCGCCTTCCCCACGCGTGGAGCGGCGCGCACGCGGCGTCCAGTCGAGCGCCGTGGCGAGCACGATCGCGAGCGCCAGCGGGTAGTAGAGCCAGGTGTAGAGCGCGTTGATCACCCAACGCCCGGTCATCACGGCGACGACCAGCCCGATGAAGTTCAGCGTGAAAGGGACGAGCAGATCGATCCACGCCGCGGTGTAGCACACCACGCGATACCAGAGGTTCGGCTGCTCCTCGCCGTAGAAGATGATGTAGGGTTGCGGTTCGGAGCCGGGCAGGCGACCGACGGCGGCGCGCCATGCGCAGACGATCGTCACGATGGCTAGCCACCACACGTGGCGCCGGTCAGGGCCGTGCTGGTAGAGCGCAGAGGTCAGGTGCCCGGGCAGGATGAAGAACACCCAGATCCAGATGGGAACGTGCAGCACCCGATAGTAGCCCTTGTTGCGCACCCGCTCGACCACACGCTTCATCCGCAGGAAACCTCGCTGAACGGCCAGTATAGCTTGCTACTTAAGTAGCGCGAGGATGGTCTTCGCCACCGTGGGCCAGACGGCAGAGAGGGGATCGATGACATCGAAGTGATCGCCGGGCAGGGTGATGAGCTCGACCTTTTCGTGCGCGCGTTTCTTGCGCTCGGCATACTTGGTGGCCATTTCCAGCGGCACGATGTTGTCGCGCGTGCCGTGCACGATGCGCTGTGGTACGGCGATCGGAGTCTCGATGGGCGAGGCTTCGCGGTAATGATCGGCAACATTTTCCGGAGTGCCGCCGAGGAAGTCGGCGGCCGCGTCGTTGCTCATCTTCAACTCGTGGGCGCGACGCATGTCAGTGACGGCGGCAAGTGAGACCACGCCGCGGAGCCACGGCTGGTGCGCGGCGAGGCACAAGGCCAACTGTCCGCCGGCGGAGTGACCCACGACGACGACTTTGTCAACCGCCAGCGAGCGCTCGCGGGTGATCTGGTGGATGTAGAGCAGCGCGTTCGTTACGTCTTCAAAGCTGCCGGGCCAGCCACCGCCCTCATTGCCCACGCGGCGGTATTCGACGTTCCACGTCACGATGCCCGCTTGCGTGAGCGCCGCACAAAGATGGCCGGCGTGCTTCAGGTCGTAGCGTGCCCGCCAGTAGCCGCCATGGATGTTCACCACGAGGCCCTTCGCGTTGCCACCCGGAGGCAGCCGCAGCTCGCCAAACTGGTTGGGATCGTTGCCGTAAATGAGGCGCGCATCGGCCGGTAGAGCCGGTCGAGTGAGCACGGTTTCGCTGTTATGCGGGGTTTGCATTTTCCGCCGTTGAGGTTAACATCCCAAAGCGGCCTTTTCGGTCAGGTTCCAGCCGGGAAGGGAAGGCGGTCGCCGGAGTTGCAAATGTTTGCATAATTCCTGGTGAGAAGCCGTCCTGTGCAGATTTAAGTGATTGATTAATAAGCAATTATGGTTTGTCCGGCCCGACTGGGCTTGGTATTTGAATTGCACTTAGCAGCGGTGGCTGAATAGGTCTTCCCGGCCATGTGGTAAGGAGACGGGTGGTTAAGATGCGTAAGCTAGCAATCGTTTTGACCGTCGCAGCGCTGGTACTGACTGGTTCCGCGGCTTTCGCCAATTCGGTCACCTTCACGGCAACGCAGAATGGGAACCAGAACCTGGGTCTCATGAGCGGCACGATGACCCTGACGGCGGGCGCTGGCGTGATCAACATCAGCGTGATCAATCTTGTTTCCGATCCGGGAGCGGGCTCGCAGGTCATCACCGGCCTGGAGCTGTCGCTGAACCACAACTCGTCGCTGTACAGCGCGGTGCACAACAGCACCACCATGACGAGCAACGGCCTGGCGATCGACGTCAATTCCGACGGCACCTACCAGGTGCTGGGCAACGTCAACCCGACGAATTGGGTGATGGACAACTCGTTCTTCTCCGGTGGCCTCGCGCTGTGCGCGCATGATTGCGGTGGCTGGCACCCGCAGGGCATCATCGGTGCGCCGGGCAGCGATGGCTTGTACAGCGGCGCCTCATCGATCTCGAACGCGTCCCACAGCCCTGAGCTGCAAGGCATCCAGGGCCAGCCGGTCACGTTCCACATTTACGCCAATGGCATCACGACCAATACGGACTTGACGACGCTGATCAGCGGCGCGAACTTCGTGTTCGGCACGGAAGGCACGGTAGTGAGTGCCGGTCCGCCGCCGCCGCCGCCGGGCAACGTTCCGGAGCCGGGCTCGGTCATGCTGCTGGGTAGCGGGCTCCTCGGGCTTGGACGTATGATCCGCCGTAAATCTTCGGCTTCTTAAGGGTTGTTTTGCACCCGAAAGCCCCGGCCAAGAGCCGGGGCTTTTGTTCTGCCGGCACGTACCTAACGTCATTAGCGGGGTTCACGCCGCTCCCGTATACTCGAAGTATTCCCGCTGCAGCGCTCAGTAGGTCGTCTATGCGATGCGATCAGGTAGCACGGATTCTGGTCTGCTCAGCCCTGGCGCTGGCAACGGCCTGCAGTCCGAGCCTCGACGCGCGTAAGCAGAAGTACTTCAAGAGTGGGCAGAAGTTCGCTGAGGCCGGCAAGTATCGTGAAGCCTCCCTCCAGTTCCTGAACGCCATTCAGCTCGATGCGCGCTACGCCGAGGCACACTATCAACTCGGCAAGGTGGCCCTACAGCTGGGGGACATGCAGACCGCCTTCTTCGAGTTCCAGCAGACTGCAGAACTTACTCCCGACAACCTGGATGCGCAGGTGCAATACGGCAACCTATCGCTGGCGCGGGGCGACGTGAAGACGGCGCGGCAGAAGGCCGACCTCGTGCTCCAGAAACAGCCCGGCAACGTGGAGGCGCGCCTGCTGATGGCTGACGTGCTGGGCGCCAGTGGCCAGCCGGCTGAGGCCCTGACGCACGTGCAGGCGGCCATCAAGGCGGCGCCTGACCGCGCCGAGCCGTATATCGGCCTGGCGCATCAACAACTGGTTGCGGGCCAGTCTGAGCAGGCAGAGAACAGCTTCAAGCAGGCACTCAAGCTCGACTCCAAGAACCTCGACACGCTGATCGGGCTGGCGACGCTCTACCAATCGCAGAAGCGCTGGCCGGAGGCGGAGAAGACGCTGCGCGACGCCATCGCGGCCGACCCCAAGGACGTACAACCGCGGATCGGCCTGGTCATGATCTTTCTGGCCCAGGGGCGCAATGCGGAAGCCGAGCAGGTAGCGCGCGACGCCAAGGCCAGCATTGCCGACAATGCGAACGGCTACCGCATGCTGGGCAACTACTACATCTGGGCGAACGACGTGCCGCGCGCCCTCGCCGAGTACGCCGCGTTGAAGACGCGCTATGCGCGGGACTACCAGATCAAGAAGACGTACACGCAGCTGTTGATCCTCAGCGACCGGCTGGATGAAGCGGAGGCGTTGAACACGGAAGTGCTCTCGGTGGTGGGCTTCGACGCGGAGGCGCTGGTGGAGAAGGGCGAGATCCTGATCCGCCGCGGCAAGCCGAATGATGCGGTCTCACCGCTGCAACAGGCCCTGCGCTCGGATAACGAGAATTACCTGGCGCACTTCTACCTCGGCATGGCGCTGGGAATGATCGGAGACCTTGTCGGCGCGGAGCGCGAATGGAATGACGCGGCACGCCTGCAGCCGAACCGCGCGGAGCCACAACTCCTGCTGGCGAACCTGGCCGCGCGCAAGGAAGACCTCAACCTGTTTAACCGGTCCACCGCACGCATCATGCAACTGGCGCCGAATTCGGCGGCGAGCCTGGTGCTGAAGGCGAGTTCGGCCATCGCGCACCGCGACCTGCCGGCGGCCGAGGGATTCTTCAAACAAGCCATTGCGGCGGAGCCGAAGAACGCCCTGCCGTACACGGGACTCGGAGAGCTCCGTTTGGTGCAGCGCAACTTCGCCGAGGGCGAGCGCTTGTTGACGCAGGCGCTGGAACTGGAACCCGGGAATTCGCGCGCCCTGCAGATGCTGCTCGGGTTGTGGACGTCGAAGGGCGAGAACGCGAAGGCGTTGGAGCGCGTGAATCAACAGATCGCGAAGGCGCCCACGAACAGCAACTATTACCTGATGCTGGGCGTCCTGCAATACAACCAGAAGGACTACCCGGCAGCGGAGAAGTCATTCCAGGTAGCGCTGCAACTGAGCGCGCGCAACAATGATGCGTGGAGGTTCCTCGGCCAGAGCCAGGCGACGCGGGGCGCAGTCGAGCAAACGCTGGTCACGTACCAGAAGTGGGCCGACGCGATGACGGGCGAACCGCTGCCCTATGTCCTGATGGGGCAGATCTACGATGAGAAGGGCGACTGGAAGAAAGCGCAGGAGTTCTACACGAAGGCGCTGGCACGCGACACCGACAACCCGATCGCCGCGAACAATCTCGGCTACTCGATGCTCGAGCACGGTGGTGACGTGAACCTGGCGCTCTCCTACGGCCTGACGGCGCGCAAGGCCAGCCAGAACGCGCCCGCGTTCGCCGACACGGTCGGTTGGGCGTACTACCGCAAGGGGCAGTATCAGCTTGCCGCTTATGTGCTGGAAGATGCGGTGAAGCGCCTGCCGACCGACCCGAGCCTCCGCTTTCACCTTGGGTTGTCATACCAGAAGCTGAAGCAGTGGGACAAAGCGCAGGCGGAGCTGAAGAAGGCCCTGGAACTGGATTCAAAGTCACCGCAAGCCGACGAGGCGCGCAAAGCGCTGCAGGAAGTGGAGAGCAAATCAGTCGGTGGGACGACAGCGGGCTAGCAGCGCCTAACGCACGATCTCGCCGTCTTCGGCTTCGGCGGCACGCATCTCGTCGATGAAATCAGCCAGCGACAGCCGCAGGTTCCCTGCATTCGTGGCGTAGAGCAAGCCTGCGTTTATCTCGACTTTGCCTTCGCGGATGAAGCCCTCGATGACGGTGTCGAAGTCCTGCATGCCGTCGATAGCGCCTTCGCGCATGGCGTCGAGCAGCGTCTTGCCCTCGCTCTCGCCCTTTTCCACATAATCGCGCGTGCGCATGGTGGAGCGCAGGATCTCGACGGCCGCGATGCGGCCACCGCCGGGCTTCGGCAGCAGGCGCTGCGAGACGAAAAAGCGGAACGAGTTGGCGAGGCGCGAGCGGATGGCCGCCTGATCGGTCATCGGGAAGACGCCGATGATGCGCTCCACCGTCTTCGACGCGTCAATGGTGTGGAGCGTGGAGAACACGAGGTGGCCGGTCTCAGCGGCCGTGAGCGCGATTTCGATGGTCTCTTTGTCGCGCATCTCGCCGACCAGGATCACCTTGGGCGCCTGGCGCAGAGCGGCGCGCAAGGCGAGCGCGAACGTCGGCGTGTCATTGTGCAACTCGCGTTGGTGGATGGTGCCCATCTTGTGCTGATGCAGGAACTCGATCGGGTCCTCGATGGTGAGGATGTGCTCCGACTTCGTGCTGTTGATGATGTCGATGATGGCGGCGAGCGTGGACGATTTGCCGGAACCGGTCGGCCCGGTGACGAGCACGATGCCGTTCTTCAGCGGGCAGATCTCCTTCAGGACTTCCGGCAAGCCGAGTTCTTCGAAAGTCGGGATCTTTGCCGGGATGACGCGCATCACGATGGCGAATGAGCCGCGTTGCCGGAAGATGTTCACGCGGAAGCGGCAGAGCTTCGGGACCGAATACGAAAGGTCGGTCGAGCCGTCTTCCTTCAGGGTGCTGAGCGCGATCTTGTTTTGGCCGATGAGGTCGCCGGCGATGCGCTGCGTGTCGTCAGGCATGAGCACGCCGACCTCGGGAATCTCGACCACGGTCAGATGTCCGCTGACCTCCACCTGCGGCGGGCGCCCGGGCGATAGGATCAAGTCGCTGATCCCGGGATGACTGTTCACCATGGCGGTGACGATCTGCATCGTCGGGACTACCGGCTTGGCAGGCGCGGCTGATGGGGCCGCGGCGGCTGGGTTGGCGGGCGTTGCCATCGGAAGGACCTCGAACGCGTCGTCGGGCGAAGTTCGGGCAGCATAGCAGAAAATGGCGGCGCCTTAGTGGTCTAACGACTCCAGCGTTTAGGATTCCAGCGTGTCCTTCTGGTCCTCAACGCTGGCCGCGCGTTGGCGCGATGCCCGTGGTCGCAGGCTCGTTGCGCTGCGTGAATTCGCGGGCGACTTGTGGCAGTTCTTGCGGGAGACAACACCGGCGCGGCGCCGTGCGCGCTACGGCGATCTCGATTACGACTTCGAACAGCAAGTGAATACGAGCGCTGGCCCCACGTCATTGGGCGAGCGCTGGGCCGGCGCGCTGGCGGGAGGCGGATATCAGCCGGCGGATCCGGAGCTGTTTCGCGCGACGATCGCCGAGCTGCCGATCCACCCGGCGGAGTTCACTTTCATCGACTTGGGCTGCGGCAAAGGACGAGCGCTGCTATTGGCAGCGGAAGCCGGCTTCCGGCACATCATCGGCGTGGAGTTGCTACCCTCCCTGCATCATCTGGCGGAGGAGAATGTTCATCAGTATGGGTTGCAGTCGGGCACGCAGGCGCGCATCTCGCTGTGGTGCGAAGACGCGCGCATCTTCGCGTTCCCGAGCGAGCCGACTGTCCTGTTCCTGTTCAATCCGTTCCCGGAGGCAACGCTGGCAGCGGTACTTGATCGCTTCGAGACATCGCTGGCGGCGATGCCGCGAGCGGCGTGGATCGTTTACCACAATCCCGTTCATGAAGCGGTCTTGCGGGCACGCGGCGAATGGGAACGCGTCGCCGGCGATCTGCGCAGTTGCGCTTACAAATATGTAGGGAACTAGAGGCGACTACTGGCGCGGCGCGAAGTAGCCTTTGCGCGAGCGCACGTGCAGGTCTTTTTTCTTCTGCGCGACGATGTCGATGGAGCGGTAGCGGCCATCGCGCTGGAAGTCAGCGGGCCGGTACGAGACGGCGTACTGACTGCGCAACTCGTCCTGGATGGCGTTGAAGTAGCCCGGAATGTCCTGGTCCTTGAAGGGAAAAAAGGCGCGTCCGCCGGTGGCTTCGGCCATGCGCTCCAGCACCTTGTCGCCACGTTGGCCGACATTGCCGGTGATGTTGGTGCTGATGGCGTAGATGATGACCTCGGCGCGCTGGGCCATCTCGATGGCTTCTTCGCGCGTCGCGCGGCTTTGGTTATCGTCGCCGTCGCTGACCAGCACGATGGCGCGGCGCACACTCATTTCCGGGTCGATCTTCGCCAGCTTGTCGCGGCAGACGTAGTAGACCGCGTCGTAGAGCGCCGTGCCGCCGCCGGGGCGCAGCAGGCGGACGCCATTGGTCAGCTTCTCCGTGCTGTCGGTGAAGTCCTGCGTCACCTCCACCGTGCTGTCGAATCCGAGGACGAACCCCTTGTCCTTTTTCGGGCGCACGATCTGGCTGAGGAACTCGACGGCTGCTTCCTGCTCGAAGCGGAAGCGCTCGCGGATAGAGTTGCTGGCGTCGATCACCAGGCCGACGCGCAGCGGCAGGTCGGTCTCGGCGCGGAAGCTCACCACCTGCTGCGGCGGGCGCTTGTCGTCGAGTACCTGGATGTCGTCCTGTTTCAGATCTTTGATGAAGTGGCCGCGCTTGTCGGTGACGGTGAAGACCACGTTCACTTCGCTGACCTGACGGCGGATCGTAGTGATGTCGGAGGACGCGTCTTCAGTCGTGGTGGTCTTCGGTGGTTGCGCGTTGGGGTCGGTCGGAACGACGTCTTGCTGCCCGGCGGGCTTAGCCGGCGCCGCGTTCTGGGGCGGCTGGCCAGGCGGGGCCGGCGTCGGTTGCTGCACCGGCTTCGGTGCAGGCTTCGGTAGCTTGGCGGCCGAGGGAGCGGACGGAAGTTCTTCGTTCTGCGCGCACGCAGATGCCGCGAGGCCAAGGCAGAATGCTGCAATGAGAAGCTGGGTCCGCATCTTTAATATTTGATTCTCATTATACCGGCTTCGATGCGCCCAGGGCCGCCAGAAACTGGCGCAGATCGGCCGGCAACGGACACGAAAGTACAAGCTGCTTTCCGCTCGACGGCTGGCGGAATTCGATAGACGCGGCGTGCAGGAAGTTGCGCGCGAGTTGCAGCGGAGGCGCGGGCATCCTGGCCTGGGTCACGATCTGGCGCGGCGCGCCGTAGAGCGAGTCACCGACGATCGGCAGGCCGATGGAAGACAGATGCACGCGTATCTGGTGCGTGCGCCCGGTCTCGATGGTGACGTCGAGGAGCGCAAATCGTCCGTATTCGCCGGCGAGCTTCTCTCGCGTCGTGTAGTGTGTGACGGCCGTGCGTCCGGCGCTGCGGCGCGTGGTCATGCGGGTACGGCGCACGGCGTCGCGGCTGATCGGGGCGTCCACAGTGCCGCGTTCGCGCTTCGGCCAACCGTGCACGAGGGCGATGTAACGCTTCTTCACCTCGCGCCGCGAGAACTGTTCGGCGAGACGGCGATGCGCAACGTCGTTCTTGGCGACGACGATGAGCCCGCTGGTGTCCTTGTCCAGACGGTGCACGATGCCCGGTCGCAGTTCGCCGCTCGTCTGCGAAAGCGCACCGAAGCGATGCAGCAGCGCGTTCACCAGGGTGCCGCGCTTGCGCTGATCATCGGTCGAGCCGGCGCCGGCGTGCACCATCATGCCCGCTGGCTTGTTGACCACAGCCAAGTCATCATCCTCGTAGACCACATCGAGAGCGATGTCTTCTGCTACGGCGCGGAGCTGCGGGCGTTCCGCAGGGCCGAGAACGGCAACGACGTCGCCGGCACGCAGCCGCTGTGACGCCTTGGCAGGCGCATCGCTGACGAGCGCTTTCTGCTGCGCGATGAGTTCCTGCACGCGCGCGCGGCTGATGTCGGCAAGTTGCGCGACGAGAAACTGGTCGAGGCGCTTGCCGGCGTCGTCGGCGGTGACGGTGAACCTCACAGGAAACATCTACCACAACCGATGAAAACAAGGGCAAGAGGCGTTTATTCGGTTGAAGTCTTTAGGGATGGCGGGCAAGCAAACCCGTAGATCCTTCGGCCCAAAGAGGGCCTCAGGATGACGCTCTGTGCTGGTGTCTTCTGGTAGGTGCTACCGCGCGCCTGCGATGGCGGGCGCCGTCGCCAGCTTGCGGTAGCCCCTGATCCAGATGGCGCCGCCGATGATGACGAAGCCGATGGAGATTACCTGCACCACGCTCATGGCGCCGTTGAAGACGGAGCCGCGGTCCGGGTCGGTGCGGATGAATTCCAGGAAGAAGCGCGCAAACCCGTAGATGAACGTGTAAGCGCCGATCACCTGGCCCTCGAAGCGCCGGCGCGGCAGCAGCCAGGCGAGAAATAGAAAGTTCGCGAACTCCACCGCTGATTCGTACAACTGCGTGGGATGCAACGGGATGTTCAGCGGTGTCCCCACCCATTGCGCGGCGAGCGGATTGGTGAACGTGACGGCCCACGGCACATGCGTCTCGGCGCCCCAGCAGCAGCCGGCGGCAAAACAACCGATGCGGCCGATGGCGTGGCCGAGCGCGATGCCAGGGGCGAATAGGTCGAAGGTGCGCGCGGCGGGCAGCCGTTCGCGTCGGATGTAGACCGTGCAGCAGGCGACGGCAGTGATCAGCCCGCCGTAGAAGACTCCGTAGGCTTGCAACGTTGCCAGGCTGAAGATCGCGCTGGGATGCTGCGAGTAGTAGCCCCAGTCATTCAAGATCATCAGCAACTTCGAACCAACCATCGAAGCGAGGATGGCGATGATGCCGAGGTTCCAGGCCTTGTCGGGGTCGATGCCCTCGCGGCGAGCAAAGCGCGTGACGACCAGCAAGCCGGCGATGAGGCCGAGCGCGGCCATGGCGCCGTAAGTGGGCAGGCTGAAGTCGCCGATATGGAAAAGGCGCGGAAACATCAGTGGTAGACGGGATTCCCCGTCTCCACTCATTCTAAACCGGCACGCCTTCGATGACGGCGACCGACGATTTCGTCGGCACGACGCGTTGCAGGCGCAGGCCGGCACGCGACAACAGCGCGGAAAACTCCTGCTCGTTCCGCTCCCGACCGCCGGGGAAGGCAAGCATCTCGAGATCGAGGAGTTTCGAAAAGTCCGGTTGGTCACCCGCCGGCACGATGGCGTCGAGGATGATGACCTTGCCGTTCTTGCGCTCGCCGAGGCCTTTCCGGCAATTCGTGAGGATGGTGACCGCCTTGTCGTCGTCCCAATCGTGGATGATGTGCTGCATGATGTAAGCGTCGGCGGGAGGAATGCTCTTGAAGAAATCACCGCTGGCGAGTTCGACGCGGTCAGCGACACCCATTGGCTGGAGCAGTGCCGGCGCGCCGGCGAGCACGCGGTCGAGGTCGAAAAGGATGCCGCGCATCTGCGGATACTTCTGCAGGATCGAGGCCAGGATGAAACCGTGGCCGCCGGCTACGTCCATCAGCGTGCCGATCCCGGAAAAATCGTAGGCCTCGAGGACGGCAGGCGCGGTCTGGCGGCTGAAGACGGTCATGGCGCGGTCGAAGAGCGTGCCGAATTCACGGTGTTGCTCGAAGACCTCGAAGCCGATGACTCCCGTGGCCTTCTCGACGCACGGCGTGCCGGTCCGCACCGAATGCATGAACTCGGTGAAGATGCGGACGTGGATGGGATCGCCCATGAACTGGACCATGTCGGTGACCGAGCCGGGCACATCGGTGCGCAACACCTGGCCGGCATCGGTGAGCGAAAAGGTCTTGGGCGCCGTCTCGCGCAGGAAGCCGAACATCGCGACCGCGCGCAACACGCGATAGAGCGCGTCGGCGTTCATGCTGGTCGCGGCAGCAAGTTGCCCGGCGGACTGCGGCCCGGCGGCCAGCATGTCAGCGATCTTGAGAGCAGCGAACGCATGCAGGGCAACAGCAGCGATGACGCCATTGGCCACCTGCAAGGCAAGTTGTTGTGGAGTGGGTTGCGGCGGAGCGGAAGACGATGCAGCCTGCATGAGTGCGCTACCTCGGGGAATGAGAGTGGGACGCAGAGAGAAATAGGCCGACCCGCGGGGCCGTGTGATGGGCCGTCATTGAACCTGTCTCGCGACAGTGGGAACCCGCCGAGGCCCTTTAGGCATCTCCGCATGGCGGAGCATCGCACACCAGGCCGTTACATCTGTCGAGTCAAGCTCCCGGTTCATTTGAATGTTGGTTCAAATGACGGTGACCAGCATCACTAACCTTGCAGGCCGGCCTACGTTGCCGATGCTAGGGGAAGACCCACGCGGAACGCAAGCGCCAGCGCGCACAATGCGGCGAGAAAGTTGGCAGGGAAAATGCTAGCCCGCGCGGCGGACTTCCGGCTGCAGGACGTCATCGAGCGCGCCGATCAGGTGCTGGCTGCGGGCGGTGAACTCGGACGCGATGCTGTCGTACTTGCGCTTCAGGACCTGGTACTCGTCGGCGATGTTGAGCGCCGCGAGCACGGCGAGGCGCACGGAGTCCACGGTGTCCGTCTGCTGGGCGACCAGGCGCATCTTGGTGTCGACAAAGTCGGCGAGATTCTTGATGTAATCCGGGTCAGTACCGCGGAGGTTGTAGTTCTGATCGAAGATCTCGACGCGTACGCTGGTCGCCTGGCTCAAGAGGTCGCTCCTGCGATGATCTGACTTCCGTACCGCGATTATCTTCCGGCCGATTCGCCCGTCAATGAATCAACTTGGTTCAGCATCTTTTCGACCCGGACCTTGATCTGCTCGCGCTCGCGGCGCAGTTCGATGAGCTCGCGCCGCAGCGATTCGGTCTCGCCGGTGTGAGTGCGCATCTGCTCACGCAGGCGGGCGGCTTCACGCTCGGCATCGTTGCGCGCCTGGCGCGCAGCCTTCAGCAGCTCGATCGCGCGATAGACCTTCTCTTCGAGGGCGTGGAAATCGTCGTCCGACATCTGTGATTGCGGTTCGGCTTCGCGCATGGCCTTCACGGACATGATTGCGTGCGTCCTTAATAATGGATTTCGGCGCAGTATAGCGCAGGACAGGAGTCAAGGAGTCAGGAGTCGGGAGTCAGCCTGAGGAAAACCTGCCTTCGCCGACTCCTGACTCCTGAGCACTGACTCCTGCTTTTACGCGATGGTGCGGCCGACAGCAGGCGCGATCATCCGCAACTGGTCCATCAACTCCGAGAACTGCTGCGGATAGAGCGACTGCGGGCCGTCGCTGAGCGCGCGCTCCGGGTCATGATGCACTTCGACGATGACGGCATCGGCGCCGGCGGCGACGGCGGCACGCGCCATGGGAGCGACCTTGTCACGACGGCCGGTGCCGTGTGACGGGTCAGCCGTCATGGGCAGGTGCGAGAGCTTGTGCACGATGGGGATGGCAGAGATGTCGAGTGTGTTGCGCGTGTACGTCTCGAACGTGCGGATGCCGCGCTCGCAGAAGATGACTTCGTAATTGCCGCCCGACATGATGTATTCGCCGGAGAGCAGCATCTCCTCGATCGTGGCGGCGATACCACGCTTCAGCAACACCGGCTTGCGCACCTTGCCGAGTTCGCGCAGCAGGTTGAAGTTCTGCATGTTGCGCGCGCCCA
>CAYWSH010000037.1:0-8828 GCA_964460655.1 uncultured Terriglobales bacterium
TCGCTGTTCAACGCGTACGGGACGTACACCTATTCCGGGACCTTCGCTTATGCCAGCTACCTGGCCGACGCCTACAACGCCGGCGCCAACAACTTCACCGGCAGCGGCCGCAAGCTCTGCGGCACCATCACCGGTCAGGGTACCGCCGCGCAGGCCGGTACGCTGCCGTGCTATGCCAGCTTGTCGCAGGGCGTGGGCACGCTCGGGTATCAGTTCTCCACGCAGGAATACTCCTTCTTCGTCAATGACGACTACAAGGTGCACCCGCGCTTGAACCTGAGCCTCGGGCTGCGCTACGAACTGCAGGAGTTCCCCGATCCTGAGTTCCCCAACCCGGCGCTGCCGGCCACGTCGAACCGGCCCAAGGACGTGAATAACTTCGCGCCGCGCACCGGCTTCGCGTGGGACATCCTCGGTACGGGAAAACTGGTCGCCCGCGGCGGCTACGGCCTGTATTACGCGCGCGTGATCAATTCCACGATCGCCGCTGGCCTGGTCAACACCGGTCTAGCTACCGGTCAGCCGAGCTACACCATCTCGCCCTCGACCACCAGCATCACTTACCCCAACATCCTGACCACGGCGACCGGCCTCTCAGTCGGTTCGCCGAACGTCGTGTATTGGGACAACGGGTTCCGCACCCCCTTCGTCCACGAAGCGGATGCCATCGTGGAATACGAGTTCATGAAGAACACGGTCGCTTCCGTTTCTTACCTGAACAGCATGGGACGTGGGCTCATCAACTTCCTCGACACCAACCTGCCTGCCTATCAGGGCACGAACACCTTCACGCGTCCGGACGGCAGCTCGTTCACCATCCCGACATACGGTACGGCGGCGCGCCCGAACGCGGCGTTCAGCCAGATAACCAAGATGTCGAACGCGGTGGATTCGGATTACAACGCCGTCGTCGTCCAGGTGACCCGCCGTATGACGAACAGCTGGCAGTTGCAATCCAGCTACACGTACTCGAAGGCCAACGACAACGGGCAGAACTCGCAGACCTTCTCGACGAGCAACAACGCGATCGATCCCAACCAGCCGCAGAAGGAATACGGCCGCTCGCTGTTCGATGTGCCGCACAAGTTCGTGTTCACGGCCATCTGGCAGCCGAATTTCTTCCGCGCCCAGAAGAGCTTTGCCCATTACGTGTTCGACGACTGGACGCTGGCTCCCATCGTCCACCTGTCGTCGGGCTTCCCGTTCAGCGGCACCATTAGCGGTAACTTGCCGTCGACCCTGGCGGCGGGCGCTACCACCGCAACCGCGAACTGCGCCACCTCGCACAGCTCGGGCATCAGCTGCGCGGTCGGCATCAATCGTCCGTTCGATGTGGAGAAGAACGCCTTCCGCAGCCCGGCGCGCGACACGGTGGACTACCGCATGTCGCGTAAGTTCCGCATCACGGAGCGGACGGGAGTAGAGTTCATCGCCGAAGCGTTCAACCTGTTCAATCACCCGAACGTTTCCAGCATGAACACCACGCAGTTCAACCTCGGTTCGGCCAGCTGCACCGGCAACGTGGCCAACAACAACTTGAGCTGCGCGCTGACGAGCAACGCTACGTTCAACACGCCTTCGACGAAAGACGGCGGCACCAACCTGCGTGAACGGCAGATCCAGTTCGCAGTGCGCTTCAGCTTCTAGCTGAAAAGTGGTTTTAGGCGGCAGCTTCGGCTGCCGCCTTTTTCTTTTGTTTAGAATGTCTGCAATGACCGGCAATCACTACGTCACGCTCTCCGGCCTGCCGGTGCGCATCGAACTCACCTGGCCGTTCCACCCGTCGACCTCCGGCGCCGATTGGTTCAGCCTGCACGGACGCGTCTGGCTCGATGACGACTCCGGCCTGCACGCCGACGTCGCAGTGAACCTCACGCAGACGATCAAAGAGGCCCTGCCTTCGTTGGAGGCCGAGCACGCCGAATCGGCTGTGGTGAATGCCATCCGCAAGGACATCGACGCCAAGCAGTTGGAGCTGCTGCGGTCGGGAAAGCGGCAACCGGTACCGGTTTCCAGCCGCCACTACGATTTCAAGAACAAGCGCCTGATCTTCAACCGCGCCGGCGACGAAGACGTCTACCGCTTCCTGCGTCGTAAGGCATTCTGGTTGGCGACGCGCGCGCAGCAGGAGACGCGCATCGCCGATCCCTTCGACCTCGAATACTTGAACGCAACCAAAGACGGGATGGTCGCAGCGGCGCGCAAGCTCGAAGGCGAAGGACTCGTCAGGCTGGAGAAGGGCTTTGCGACCGCGACGGAGAAGCTGCGCGGCATGACGCAGGATTTCGACTACGAGAAGCAGGACGCGCTCAGTTCCCTCGTCGCGAAGCATGCATTTGAGCGCGGGTAGCCCCGCTAGTCCGCGCCGACGCGCTGCCGTCCCTGTATCTCGATGTAGACGTTCAACAGACTGACTGCCGCCGGTGTCACGCCCGGAATGCCGAGGGCCTGCCCTAGGGTGCGCGGCCGGACGCGCTGGAATTTCTCCTTCATCTCGCGCGACAGTCCGCTGACGCTGGTGTAATCGAACCACTCCGGGATGCCGCGCTGCTCGGCCTTCTTCAGCCGGACGATCGCTTTGCGCTGCTGGTCGAGGTACCCGGCGTACTTCACTTCGGTCTCCACGGACTTCAGCTCGTTCCAAACGTCCGACGGTAGAGCTCGTTCGTTCGCCTGCTCCCCCGGCCACGCGCCGCCACCGGCGCGCACGATCTGCTCGTAGAGAGAGGGCGCGTCGTCCGCAGCGGCCTTGTGTGGACACGGGCGACTCGCCCGTGTTGATGCCACAAAGAATTCAGGTACCAACTCCTGCAACGTCGGCACAAGAGTCTCGATAGTTACACCCGGACGTCGCAGCAATTGCGCGAGCGGCGAACCAATGGCGCTTTGATATTCGCCGACAGATGCGGACGAGTCGCCCGCATCCACACGATCCAGGCGATCGGCGAGCTCCACCGTCACCCGCGTCTTCTCCAGCAATTGCTTCAGTCGCTCGTGGCGCTGCTGCTTGGCCTGAAAATCCGTCCACGCCTCGTCCGCGATCAAGCCCACGCGCCGCCCGTGCGGCGTGAGCCGCCGGTCGGCGTTGTCGAGGCGCAGGTGCAGCCGGAACTCGGCACGCGACGTGAACATGCGATACGGCTCGTTCGTGCCTCTTGAGATGAGATCGTCGATCAGGATGCCGATGTACGCCTCGGTGCGATCGAGCACCAGCGGCGCCTCATCTTTGATCTTCAGCGCCGCATTGATGCCCGCCATCAGGCCCTGGCAACCGGCTTCTTCATAGCCGCTCGTACCGTTGATCTGCCCCGCGAGATACAGCCCGGCGATCTGCTTCACCGCCAGCGTGCGGTCAAGCTCGGTCGGATCGATGGCGTCGTACTCGATGGCGTAACCGGGGCGAATCATCTCCGCGCGCTCGAGCCCGGGCACGCTGCGCACCATGGCGAGTTGCACGTCGGCAGGCAGCGAGGTGCTCATGCCGTTCACGTAGATCTCGTGCGTATCGAGCCCCTCGGGCTCAAGGAAGAGCTGGTGTGTGGGCTTGTCGGCGAACTTGACGATCTTGTCTTCGATGCTCGGGCAGTACCGCGGCCCGATGCTCTGGATCTGCCCGCTGTACATCGGTGAGCGATGCACGTTCGCGCGGATGATTTGCCGGGTCTCCTCTGTGGTGAAACCGATGTAGCACGGCACCTGCCGGGTGGCATTCGTCACGTGCCGCGTCCGGAAACTGAACGGTGTGGGAGCGGCGTCGCCCGGTTGCGGCGTGAACTTTGACCAATCGATGGTGCGGCCATCGAGCCGGGGCGGCGTGCCGGTCTTCAGCCGGCAACCGCGCAGGCCAAGCGCCTTGAGCGCTTCGCCGAGCAGCTGTGACGGCGCCTCATTCGTGGTGCGTCCGGCCGGAATCTTCTGCTCGCCGCAGTGGATAAGGCCATTGAGAAATGTCCCCGTCGTGATGACGACGGCGCGCGCGCCCAGCTTCCGTCCGTCGGCCAGTGCGACGCCGCGACAAACCCGAACACCTAACGCAGAGGACGCTGAGGACATAGAGACTTGTGAATCTCTCGCCTCCGCGTCCTCTGCGTTAGGTTTCTCGACAATAACGTCCGCAACCTCGGCTTCAATGATCTCCAGATTCGGCTCGGTTTCCAGCAACTTCCGCATCGCCACGCGGTATTGCTTCTTGTCGCACTGCGCGCGCGGCGACCACACCGCCGGGCCGCGCGAGGTATTCAGCAAGCGGAACTGGATGCCGACCGCGTCCGTGATCTCGCCCATGACACCGCCGAGCGCGTCGATCTCACGCACCAGGTGTCCCTTGGCGATGCCGCCGATGGCGGGATTGCACGACATCTGCGCGATCAGCTCACGCTTCAGCGTGCAGATGGCGGTCTTCATGCCCAGGCGCGCCGCGGCGACCGCAGCCTCGCAACCGGCATGCCCGGCGCCGACCACCAAGACATCGTATTGTGCAGAGAGAGTCATGAACTCAACGATTTTACCAAGCTCTCTGCCTCCTCCGCGTCGTCTGCGTTAGATGTTCTAGAATGCTGCTATGCCCCTCAAAGCCGCGTTTTACTTAGCTTTCCTGTTACTCCTTGCACTTGCCATGTTTGCCGACGACGCCACGCAATCGGCTGCTCCTGCCGCCGCGCGTACGCCGACCCGTCTGACGTATCCGCAGGTCAAAACGGTCGAGCACACCGACGACTATTTCGGTACGAAGGTCGCGGACCCCTATCGTTGGCTCGAAGACATGAACTCGCCCGAGACTGCGGCGTGGGTCGAGGCCGAGAACAAGGTCACGTTCGGCTATCTCGAGCAGATCCCGCAGCGTGCAGCCATCAAGTCGCGCCTTACGGAGTTGTGGAACTACGAGCGCTACACGCCGCCCGAGAAGCGTGGCAACCGCTATTTCTTCACGCGCAACGACGGTCTGCAGAACCAGGCAGTCGTCTATTCCATGGACGGCCTCACCTCCACGCCGAGACTCCTGCTTGATCCCAACAAGCTCTCGGCCGATGGCACAGTCGCACTCAGCGGTCACTCCTACAGCGACGACGGCAAGTTCATGGCGTACGGCCTCGCCACGGCTGGCTCCGACTGGCAGGAGTGGCACGTGCGCGACGTGGCGAGCGGCCAGGACCTGCCCGACGTCATCAAGTGGGTCAAATTCAGCGGCGCGTCGTGGACGAAGGACGGCAAAGGCATCTTCTATAGCCGCTACGACGAGCCCAAGGCCGGCACCGCGCTCTCCGACACGAATTATTTCCAAAAACTCTACTTCCACCAGATGGGCACGTCGCAATCGCAGGACGTGCTGGTCTACGAGCGCAAAGACCACAAGGAATGGGGTTTCAGCGGCGGCGTCACCGATGATGGCCGCTACCTGATCGTCCACATCAGCGAAGGCACCGACCCGCGCAATCGCGTCTATTACAAAGATCTCGCGCAGTCCGGCGCGCAAATGACCGTTCTGCTCGACGTTTTCGATGCCGAATACGACTTCATCGACAACGACGGGCCCGTGTTCTGGTTCCGCACCGACAAAGACGCGCCGTTCTATCGCGTCGTCGCCATCGATACCCGCAAGCCGCAAAAAGAAAACTGGCGCGAGGTCGTTCCTCAGAGCAAGGATGCATTGGAATCGGTCGCCGTCATCGACAACAAGTTCATCGCCGGCTATCTGCACGATGCGCACGCGCTGGTGCGCGTCTTCGACATCAACGGCAAGCATTTGCGCGACGTCGCTCTGCCCGGCATCGGCGCGGTCGATGGTTTCAGTGGCAAGCGGACCGACAAAGAGACGTTCTACAGCTTCGTCGGGTTCAGCTCGCCCATAACGATCTATCACTACGATCTCGAGACCGGAAAAAGCACGCTCTTCCGCCAGCCGAAGCTGCCATTCAGTCCTGCCGACTACGAGACGAAACAGGTCTTCTACACCAGCAAGGACGGCACGCGCGTCCCGATGTTCATCTCGTACAAGCGCGGCGTAAGGCCCGACGGACAGAACCCGACGCTCCTCTACGGCTACGGTGGCTTCAACATCTCTATGGCGCCCGCGTTCAGCACTTCGGCGCTGCAGTGGATGGAGATGGGCGGCGTCTACGCCGTCGCCAACCTGCGCGGCGGCGGCGAGTACGGCAAGGCGTGGCACGAGGGCGGCATGAAGCTACAGAAGCAGCACGTCTTCGACGACTTCATCGCTGCGGCGGAGTGGCTTATCGCCAATAGATGGACGTCGACTCCGAAGCTCGCCATCAGCGGCGGCTCCAATGGCGGCTTGCTCGTGGGCGCCTGCCTCACGCAGCGTCCGGACCTGTTCGGCGCCACGCTACCCGCCGTCGGCGTGATGGACATGCTGCGCTTCAACCAATTCACCATCGGCTGGGCGTGGGAGTCGGATTACGGCTCGCCGAACAAGAACGAAGCCGAGTTCAAGGCTATCTACGCCTACTCGCCGTATCACAACATCAAGTCCGGCGTGAAGTATCCGGCCACGCTGGTCACGACGGCCGATCATGATGACCGCGTCGTACCGCTGCACAGCTTCAAGTTCGCGTCGCGGCTGCAGGCGGCACAGGCGGGCGACCGTCCGGTTCTGATCCGCATCGAGACGCGTGCCGGCCACGGCGCCGGCAAGCCGACCACGAAGCAGATCGAAGAAGCGGCCGACAAGTCTGCCTTCCTGGTACGCGAGCTCGGGATGTCGCCGCAGTTGCCGCAGGGAACCGCGGTGGGATCGCGATAGTTCTTTTTTCTTTATCCCGAACGAAGTGAGGGAGCCCTATGGCCACGCGTAGACATCGGCATAGCGATAGGGCTCCCTCGCGTTTGCTCGGGCAAAAGAGAAAGCTACTTGACCCGCGTCGCCGTGAGTTCGATCTCCGTATGCCGCGGCGAATCCACGTCGTCGAGCGTTGCGATCACCGTCGGTTTCCCCAGAGTCACGCCGGCCGAGACAAAGCTCTTGCTCTGGCGGACAACAGGGTTCAGCGGATTCTTCTCGCTGACGGCGGCCGATACGCCGCTGACCTCGACGTTGCTCTCGATGATCACTTCGTCGTCGGCTCCGCCAGTGATGATGCGCGCGTCGATGTTCACGCCGATATCCATGTACTGCGTGATGGGCGGCGCTACGCCGGTAGCAACGCTCGCTCCGTTCGTGACGATAGGTATGCGCGAACCCACCCGGAACGAGCCGCGGCCCTCGCGGATCATGAGCGAATAGGAGCGCGTGTTGAGTTTGCGACCACCCTCGACCTCGGTCAGGTTATAGCTGAGCTTGTAGGTAGCATTCACCTTCGGTGATGGCGGAGGTGGCGTCGCCGTTTGCGCGGCGGCAAACACCGGCGCGACCAGCAATACCAGGCACTGCAGCAGACGCTTGTTCATTTTCCTTCTCTCCTTGAATCCTTTTGAACGGCTAATTCCGGGGCCGGGGTGGAGTATCGCTGACGCTCTCGGGCGTGGGCAGCGGGTCCACCGTTAGTTCCTTGATCGAAAGCTCCTGCACGGGCGCCTGGTTCGCGGCGGCCATGGCTTGCAACAGGCGTGGGTCGGTACTGTCGACCAACTTGGCGAGCAGCCGCTCCTGCGGCGACAGCGGCGTGGGCGTGGGGAAGACGGCTAGCTTCGGCGCGCTCACCGCGACTGTTTGCAACGTTGGTGCCTGGTGGTGGAGCGCGGGCTTCCGGACAGGTTGCGATTCGGCTAGCACGCGCGGAGCATCGCCCATCTTTGCCAATGAATTCCGGTTCGGGATATCGACCGGGGCCCGAGCAGCCATCGTTTCAGCAGGCTGCACTCTGCGCGACTGCACGGCGACGATGCCCACAGTCAACACGACAAAAGCCGCGGCCGCCACGCCGGCGAACTGCCAATGCAACGGGAACGACCACCAGCGCCTCGCCTGCCGTTCGCGGACGCCGGCGAGCACGCGATGCTCCAGCCCGGCGCGTGGCTCGGCGGTGTAGCCGCGCAGTGCCGCATCCAGCAGGTCGTCGTAGAACTTCTCTTCGCGATCACGCATGACGTTTCTCCAAACGGGCCGCGAGCTTCTCGCGCAGCAGTTGCCGCGCGCGGAACAAGCGCGTCCGCACCGTGGCCTCCGGCACTTCCAGCATCTCCGCGACCTCGCGCGTGGTCAGCTCCTGCACGGTCGAGAGCAGGGCCACCTGGCGCAGGTCGTCGGGCAGCGAGGCCATCAGCTGTTCTGTGAGTGCCAGCATCTGGCGGCTGGCGGCGATCTCATCGACGGGCGCACCCGCATCGCTCAACCGGTCCAGGATCAAGTCCGGCTCGGACTCAGCGACCCCTTCTGGGACCATCGCTGCCGGAATGCGCGCGCGCTTTCTATCGATGGCCACGCGCCACGCGATGCGCGCCAGCCACGCTTTCGGGTCGTCGATCTCAGGAAGTTTCGTGCGGTGTTTGACGGCGCGCAGGAAGGTCTCCTGCGTGGCATCCTCGGCGTCGGCGTGGTTGCGCAGCACGGAGTACGCGATCTGGAAAACGACGCGCGCGTGCTCGCGGACTGCGCGCTCCAGGTCGTCTTCCGCCGCGATCGCCATCCCGATAGCCTGGCCGAACGTCACTTGTACCGGCACCGCCATCTCCCGGCCCTCAAGGAAAGAAGACCGCAGGCTGCAGCTTGCGTTTCAGAATTATTACCGGCCCGGAGGGCGAAAAGGAGGAGAAATCGGGCTGTGGTTGACGGCGCCCTTGTCATCGCAGTTTCACGATTTGCACTAGTTGTTGACAATTCGCCTTTTGTTCACCCATACTGCGCCCATGGCACTCACGCGCCGCCAACATGA
>CAYWSH010000037.1:8928-27297 GCA_964460655.1 uncultured Terriglobales bacterium
TTCGCCTTTTGTTCACCCATACTGCGCCCATGGCACTCACGCGCCGCCAACATGAGGTGTACGACTTCATCCGCAAGTTCGTGGAACAGCACCAGTACTCGCCGTCGTTCGAAGAGATCGCCGACGGCATGAAGCTGAACTCGCTGGCCACGGTGCACAAGCATGTCTCCAATCTGGAGCGCAAAGGCCTGCTGAAGCGCGATTACAACCGCAGCCGCTCCATCGACGTGCTGCCGCTGCGTCCGCGCAAGAAGCCCAGCGAGGGCGTGCTGCCGCTGGTGGGCCGCATCGCCGCCGGCCGTCCGGTAGAGGCGATCGAGAATCCCGAGACCATCTCGCTCGGCGACCTCACGCGCTCGCGTGACGTCTTCGTGCTGCAAGTGTCAGGCTCATCCATGCAAGATGAGCACATCGTGGACGGCGATTACGTGCTGGTGGAGAAAACGCAGGCCGCGCGCAACGGCGAGATCGTGGTCGCGCTGGTCGAGGGCTCCGATGCCACGCTCAAGCGGCTCTACAAAGAAGGTGACCAGGTGCGCCTGCAGCCTTCGAACGCTGCGATGGCGCCCATCATCGTGCCGGCACGCGCCGTCGCCGTACAGGGCAGAGTGATCGGCGTGCTCAGAAAATACTAGGTCAAGAGTCAAAACAAAAAGGCAAAAGGGAAGACCGGAAATCTCCGGCCTCACTTTTGCCTTTTACCTTGACTTTTTCCTTCGCGTCTTACGCGGTCAGGTGCTTGTCCAGCGCCTTCGCGATGACGTCTTTCGCGACCCAGCCGACCAACTGCTCGCGCACCTGCCCACCCTTGAAGATGATCAGTGTCGGGATGCCGCGCACGCCGTAACGCTGCGGTGTGGCATTGTTCTTGTCCACGTCCATCTTGGCGACCTTCACGCGCCCGCGATAGCTATCAGCGATCTCGTCCACGATAGGCGCGAGCGCACGGCAGGGGCCACACCACGCCGCCCAGAAATCCACGATCACCGGCTGATCGGACTTGAGCACGTCGTTATCGAATGTCGCGTCGTTCAGTTCCAGAATGCCTTCGGCAGCCATTTCCTCTCCTTGAATGATTCGGCCCGCTGCACGGGGAAGAAAAACGGCATGCGAGCAACCCAATATCGTAACACTACATTGGATGCCGAAGGGACGCGTTTGATTCAGGCGCCGATCACCAGCAACGCCGCCCGCAGCGCGGCATCCTGGTGAGGGAACACGGTCCGCAGGTCGAGCAAGACGCGTCCTTCCTCGACGCGCGCGACGATCGAGGGCACATTCTGCCGCAGGCGCGTCGCCAGTTCGTCGGCGGTCAGGTCCTCTGCCGTTATCGCCACCAGCCGCGTCGGCAATGTCGCACCGGGTGCGGCGCCGCCACCCACCACCGATTCGCCGTTGATCACGGCGAAGCGCAGCTTGCCTCCGCTGCAGGCCGCCGCCAGCGTCCCGGCGCGCAGCCCGACCTGTTCGGGTGTTAGGCGCATCATGTGCAGTGCGGGGATGGCATCGTGGTCCTGCCGCACATACGCGAGCAGCGTAGCGGCCAGGGCGGCGTACGTGAGCTTGTCCACGCGCAGCGCGCGGAACAGGGGATTCTGGCGGATGCGCGCAATGAACTCCTTCCGCCCGCTCAGTAGCCCCGCCTGCGGCCCGCCCAGCAGCTTGTCGCCGCTGTACGTCACCACGTCGACGCCGGCGTGGAGTGAATCGACGACGCTCGGCTCGCCGGCCAGCCCAAAGGCATGCAGATCGACCAGCGCTCCACTGCCCAGGTCCTCGACCACCGGCAGGTTGCGCTTGCGGCCCAGTGCAACGAGTTCCTCGAGCGACGGCTGCTCGGTGAAGCCGACGATCTCGAAATTTGAGCGATGCACGCGCAGCAGCAGCCGCGTACGCTCGGTGATGGCGCGTTCGTAGTCGGCGATGCGCGTGCGGTTAGTCGTCCCGACTTCGCGCAGCGTCGCGCCGGCCTTCTGCATCACGTCGGGCACGCGGAAGCTCTCGCCGATCTCCACGAGTTCGCCGCGCGACACCAGTGCCTCGCCGCCTTCGGCCAGCGTGTTCAGCGCCAGTAGCACCGCGGCGGCGTTGTTGTTCACCACGACCGTGCCGGTTCCATCGCCTAGCAGGCGGGCGAATAGCCGCTGTACGTGGACATCGCGCTTGCCACGTTCGCCGCTGGCGATGTCGAATTCAAGGTTGGAGTACTGCGTGGTCGTGGCGCGGATCTGCTCGATCGTGGCGTCGGCCAGCGGCGCACGCCCGAGGTTGGTGTGCAGGATGACGCCCGTCGCGTTGATGACACTTTGCAGGGAGAACGCAAGCGACTGCCGCAACTCGCGGTCGATGGCGTCGACGATGCCGCCCAGGGCCAGGTCCAGTTGCGCGGAATCGAGGCGCGCCTCGGCGATCTCGGTACGCAGTCGCGCCAGCACCGTGCGTGCAGCAGCCGTGGTGACTGCGGTTCCCTCGAGCGCGACCAGCGACGCGACGGCCGGCTCGCGCAGCAACTCGTCCACGCTGGGCAACTTGCGATAGAGGTCGGCAGCCGGTGCCTTCATCCGAAGCATTATAGGGAACCTTGGGCCGCCGTTCCGCGTACTCTGCGATAAGGAGACTTCTGCCATGAAGCGCGCCTTCCAGATCCTCGGGGTAGTCCTGCTGGCCGTCCTGACGTACGCGCAGACGCCCGGCCGTGTCGAACAGTCCTTTGAGCCCGGCGGACACATCAAACTCGAGCTCGGCGGCGGAGATTACGACGTACGCGCCGGCGCACCCGACAAGATCGTCATCACCTATCGCACCGAGCGCCCCGAGCAGATGAAGAACGTGGACGCCCGCATCGGTCTCGGTCTGCACGCCGCCAAGGTCCAGGTGCACGGTCCGAAGAGCAACTTCCACGTGACCATCGAAGTACCTGCGCGCAGCGACCTCGAGCTGCGGCTGCTTGCCGGCGACCTGCGCGTCACCGGCATCGAGGGCAACAAAGACATCATGAGCCACGCCGGCGACGTCATCATCGACGTCGGCAACCCGGCTGACTACAGCGACGTCCAAGCTTCGATCAAGGCCGGCGACCTGAATTCACCTGCCTTTCACGTAAGCAAAGGCGGGCTCTTCCGCTCGTTCTCCCAGCGCGGCCCGGGCAAGTACACGTTGAAAGCCCACCTCGGAGCAGGCGATCTGACGTTGCGCTAGAGGTGCCTCATGTTCATTTCAGTGTTGGAATTTGTATGCGATCTAATGTTCGGCATGCTTGTGGATTCCATCTTCGGTGCGCTGGTCGATGCCGCGGTTGGCCGCACTGAGTGGATAGCCGAGCCCAGATCGCCGCTGATCGGCTGTCCTATGAACCTCAATCTTTGACCTACTTCGCTTCCGGCTTCGCCGCCTTCGTGACCCCGAGCAGGAGCTGATACAGCAGCAGCCAGCGCTTCACGTTCGTCGTCATCAGGAAGTTCTCCTTCACATGCTCGCGCCCGTTGCGGCCGAGTTGCTCGGCGAACTCGGGATGCGTGAGCAGATAGCGCAGCTGATAGGCACAGCCTTCCACCGAGTGCACCAGCACGCCGGTGAGTTTGTGCACGATCTGCGTGGGAATGCCGCCCACGGCGCCCCCGATGACCGGCTTCCCCTTCCACAAGCCCTCGGTCACGGTGAGGCCGAAGCCTTCTTTCAATGACTTCTGCACGATGATGGTGGAGGCGCGCTGCAGCGCGTTGATCTCCAGCGCCGACCACGGCGGCAGGTTGAGGATGATGATGTCGGGATCGTCGCCGGCTTCGTTCGTCACCTCGGCAAGCACGGCCGCACCTTCGGGATCGTCGCTGGCGCCGCCGCCGGCAAGCACCAGCTGGCAATCCACGTACTTCTTCACCAGCTTGTACGCCTGGATTACGCCCACCGGGTCCTTCAGCCGATCGAAGCGCGAGATCTGCGTGATGATGGGCCGCGAGCGGTCGAGGCCGAAGTCATCGCACACCTTCTGGATATAACTCTCGTCGAGCTCTCGGTTCTTCTCGGAGAGCGGATCGATGCAGGGAAAGAACAGGTACTGGGGGATGCCGAGCTGGCGCGCGAACGCCGGCGACGAGAATATCGCCGCGTCGTACTGCTCGACCAGCGGCCGGAGGAACGCCCAAACGTCCGGATGCGGATGCGACAGGTCGATGTGGCAGCGCCACACCCACTTGCCACGCGTCTCCTGCTTTGAGTGGACAAGGCCGACGGGCTGCGGATCGTGGATGATGAACAGGTCCTCCACGAACTGCATGCGCTGCCGATTCTGCTCGTTGTACATCATGAAGATGTCGAGGATCTCTTTGGTGACGTTGTATTGGCCGCCGTGCAGCGCGTTGTGGAAGCCCTTGGTGATCTCGAAGAAATCGTTGCCGCCGGTGATGACCTCCCACTTGGTCGGCACTTCGAGTTCGTTCATCAGCGGGATGAGGCGGTTGAGGATCTCCGCGACGCCGCCGCCCACAGCCGTCGAGTTCACCATCTTCACGGTCTTCCCGCGCAGGCGTTGCGCGAGGAAGCGTAGCTCGTCGATCTCCGCCTGGCCGACGATGGGCGTGTAGGCATCGAGTTGCGGTGGCGGTGCCGGCGCGGGCGGCGTTTGGCTGATCTTCGGGCGCGGCCGCTGGCGGCGTTCCGAGGGCGGAGGCGTGGCCGGCGCATTGGCGGGCTTCGTCTCCGCGGCGAGCGACTCGCGTGCTGGAACGATCGTGACGGTCGCAGACGGCTTCGTTTCCTGACTCGGGCGCGTGGCCGGTATCTCGGCTGTCTCGTCGGTTTGGGTGGAAGTCTTTTGCTGGCGCTTCTTTTCGTCCATTGCGTGCCTTCCCCTTAGGCCATTGCGGTCTGCAACGAGCGCAGGATGTACTTCCGAACATCGTTCAGGGTCGAAGTGTAGATATCGATGCGGTTCAGGCGATCGGCCAGCTGGCCGAGATCGAGTTCCCCCTCGAGCCATAGCGAGAAGTCGTTGGTGTTCAGCTTGAGCCGCAGGCGCGCCTCGATAAAGTGATAGTGGATGCTGTGCACGCTCACCTTCTCCAGGCCAGCCGCGAACTCCTGCAGGTTGCGGGCGACGAGCGTCGTGGGCATGACCACGGTGTCGGAGGCGCAGAAGTAGAACGGCTCGAGCGCTGGGCGGTCGCCGGCGCGAGCGTTCTTCTGCAGGTATTCCTCCACCACGCCCAGCACGCGCTCGCGCAGCGCCTTGATCGAGGTGTACTCGCGCACGTCGATGGAGGAGAGCCGCTCGGCGAGCCCGACCTCGTTGCACGCGGAGAATGCCCAGTGGGCAAAATCGTTGCTGAAGCCCTCGCGGATGAAGTGGTGCTCCTGCAGCGTGCGGAAGGTGTGCTGAAAGATCGAATCGTCAGGACAGGTGTGCAGCGCTTCGGCCAGCTCGTTCAGCGTGCCGGCCCGCTGCCGCCCGATCCGCAGCAGGTGCGACGCCGAGTTGAAATAAAAGGGAGCGCGCGCCCAGCGCTTCGCGGGCCGTTGCGGCATCGTGGCCATGCGGCAAGTCCTCCTTGCACTATGTTGTCGGCGACCACCACCCCGAGGCAGTCATATCGGACAGACTTCAGGATTCAGACTTGGATGCAGGAAGCAGGCGCGGTCGTTGCTAGTCGCTCCCGACCGCTGCTCTGTGGTAAGAATTGACGCTTCCCTATGGCAGCCACCATCAACCTGGAAGGCCACGTGGCTTTCGTCACCGGCGCATCGCAAGGCATTGGACGGGCATGCGCCCTCGCTCTGGCCGAGGCCGGCGCGTCCGTGGCGCTCGCCGCGCGGAACGAACAGAAGCTCGCGGGCGTCGTCAAAGAGATCACCGACAAGGGCAGCTGGGGCGCCGCCTTCAAGATGGATGTCGCCTCGGAAGACGACATCAAGGCCGCGACCAAGGCGGCGATCGCGCAATTCGGCAAGATCGATATCCTCGTCAACAACGCGGGCATCACGCGCGACACCCTGCTCCTGCGCATGAAGCGCCCCGACTGGGACGATGTGCTCGCCACCAACCTCACCGGTGCGCACCTGTGCATCCAGGCCGTCATCAGCTCCATGCTGAAGCAGCGCTGGGGACGGATCATCAACATCGCGTCGATCTTCGGGCAGATGGGGCAAGCCGGACAGGCGAACTATGCCGCATCGAAGGCCGGCCTGATCGGCCTCACCATGGCCGTTGCGCGCGAGGTGGCCTCCCGCAACATCACAGCGAACGCTGTAGCGCCCGGCTACATCGAGACCGCGATGACGGCGGACCTATCGCCGGAGTTGAAGGAGCAAGTCGCCAAGATGATCCCGCTCGGCCGCCCCGGCAGCGATCAGGACGTGGCTAACGCCGTGCGCTTCCTCGCCAGCGAACAGGCCGGCTACATCACCGGACACGTGCTCAACGTGAACGGTGGCATGCTGATGGGGTGAACTGCACGCCGACCTGCGCTAACGCGTTGCGCCCCAGGTCGTCTGAACGTATGCTGCGCCCTCCCAAGGAGTGCCCATGGCCTCGTCCATTGCCGCTCGCGCCTCCTCCACGATAACTCCCGTACCCGGGCGTCTTGCTTCCATCGACATCGTGCGCGGCCTCGTGATGGTCCTGATGGCCATCGATCACGTCCGTGTGTACTCCGGCGTACCCGCCGGCGGGCCGACCCCGGGTGTTTTCTTCACCCGCTGGGTCACGCATTTCTGCGCACCGGCATTCGTGTTTTTCGCGGGGACATCGGCGTTCCTGCTCGGCCGCAAACTCGGCGATACTGGGGAGCTCGCGAAGTACCTGCTCACCCGCGGCCTGCTTCTCGTCGTCCTCGAGCTCACGCTGATCCGCTTCTGCTGGACGTTCAACTTCGACTACGCGAAGTTCACGCTCGCCGGCGTCATCTGGATGCTCGGCTGGTGCATGGTCCTGATGGCAGGACTTGTGCAGCTACCAGTGAAGGTTGTGGGCTGGCTCGGCCTGGCGATCATCCTTCTGCAGCAGGTTTTTGGCGTGGCCGCGAGCGTACTACCGCAATCCGTCCGGCCTTTCTGGGAGTTCATCTACAGCGCCGGGACGGACGGTCCGCCCCACATCGTGATCCTCTACGTGCTAGTGCCGTGGATCGGCGTGATGGCTGCGGGCTACGGCTTCGGTGCGCTCATGACGCGCGCTGAAGCGTCGCGCAGAAGGCTATGTCTCGGCATCGGACTCGCCGCGACTGCTATTTTCCTTGTCGCCGGCTCCGCGCTTGCGCTGACCAATCATGGCCCGGCGCCGTTCTTCATCAAGTTGCTCAACCAGCAGAAGTACCCGGCGTCGCAGCTCTTCCTGCTGATGACGCTCGGTCCCGCGATCCTGCTCTTGCCTTTCGTGGAGGACGCACGCGGACGCATTGCGAGCTTCTTCAACGTGTATGGCCGCGCTCCGATGTTCTATTACCTGTTGCACATCCCCCTCATCCACGTGACCGCGCTGTTGGCGTACTATCTGCGCGATGGCAGCGTGAACACCTCGTTCTTTGCGACCGCACCCTTCGTTCAGGTGCCCGCGCCGCAACGTTGGGGGCTGGGACTCTTGTATCTGGTCTTCGCCATCGACGTCGCTCTCCTGTATCTGCCATGTAAGTGGTACGCGGAGCGCAAAGCTCAGCCGAGCGCCCCGCGTTGGATGAGATACATCTAGCGCACGATTAGAATCACAGCATGCGGTCAGCGCCTGCCACATTGCAGATCATCCCCGCCACATCAGCAGCCGAGATCGCCGCAGCACGGGAGCTGTTCCAGGAGTACGGCGCATCGCTCGGCTTCGATCTGTGCTTCCAGAGCTTTGAGCAGGAGCTGGCGGAGCTGCCCGGTAAATACGCGCCTCCGCGCGGATGCCTCCTGCTGGCGCAGCAGGGCGCTCGTTGCGTCGGCTGCGTGGCGCTCCGGCCGCTGGAAGTGGGCTGCTGCGAGATGAAGCGGCTCTACGTGCGACCGGAGGCGCGTGGGATGAAGCTCGGCCGCATCCTCGCCGAGCGCATCATCAGCGAAGCACGCGGCATCGGTTACACGACCATGCGCCTCGACACCGTGCCCGGCGTCATGGACACGGCCATCGCGATCTACCGCACACTCGGGTTTCGCGAGATCCCGCCGTACTGCAACAACCCCGTGCCGGGCGCTATTTACCTGGAGCTGAAGCTCTAGCTCACTTACCGCCGTACGTCACGCGATAGATAGGCCCCGAGAAGTCGTCGGTCACGTACAGCGAGCCATCCGGCCCGAAGAGCACGCCGACCGGCCGTCCTATCCACACGCCGCGCTTCGTCTCGCCCGGTTCGAGCCAGCCCGTGATGAAGTCATCCACGCGCTCGGGTTCACTGCCGTTCTTCAGCTTGATGCGAATGATTTTGTAGCCCGTCGGGACGCTGCGGTTCCACGAGCCGTGCAGGGCGACAAACAGGTCGCCGCGATACTCTGGAGGAAACTGCCGGCCGTTGTTGAAAGTCAGGCCAAGCGTTGCCGAGTGGGCCTGGATGTTGACTTTGGCGCCCACGCTCTTCGGACAGCGCGCCGCACCATCGCCGCTCAGCGAGATGCTGCCGCCGCGGGCCTCAAGCGAATCGACTACGCGGTTGCCGTAACAGTACGGCCAGCCAAAGTCGCCGCCATTCTTGCCGAGGTCGTTGATCTCGTCGGGGGGCAGGTCATCGCCCAGCCAGTCGCGGCCATTCTCCGTTGTCCAAACCGTGCCGGTCTTCTCGTTGAAAGCGAGCCCGACGGCATTGCGCAGCCCGCGCGCGAAGACGTGGCTGGCCGAGCCGTCAGGATTCATCTCCAGCACCGCCGCGCGGCGCTCATCCTTTTCGTCGCAGACGTTGCAGTCGGAGCCGCTGGCCACGTAGAGCTTGCCGTTGGCGAACAGGATCGTGCGCGTAAAGTGCATGCCGCTGCGGGGCAGCTCGGCGATCAGCTTGGGATTGGTGGCTTTCAGGCTCTGCTCGTCCCAATCGTAGGCGACGACCTTGTTTGTTTCGGCGACATAGAACTTGCCCGCGTTAAACGCCATGCCGTGCGGCGCGTTGAGTTCTTCCAGCACTTTGACGGCGCGCGCCGGATGGCCCGTATGTTGCGGATCGGGATAGGCGACGACTTGGCCTTCGTTCATCAGACTGGCGAGGAGCACGCCGCCCGGCGAGAACACAAGCATGCGCGGGTGTCCGCCCGTGTCGGTGAAGAGCGAAAGGTGGAAACCCGTTGGCAGCTTCAGGCGTGAAAGGTCAACGTCGCGCGCGAGCAACGGCAGCGCGAGAGCAGCGAGCAAAAGGACGGCGGTCAGGAGTCGTCGCATCCCCAGATGTTCGCATATCCGCGGTGTAGATTGCGCGTGGCAGTGCGGAACGCATGGTATCTTCTATGGTCTTTCGCGGACCCGTGCGCGTACTTGTCATCAGCGATATCCACGCCAATCTTGAGGCGTTGGAGGCGTGCCTGAAGGCGACGCCACCCTACGACACCGTCGCCAACCTGGGCGACATCGTCGGGTACGGCGCCAGCCCGAATGAGGTCACCGACCGGTCGCGGCAGCTCGGTTCCCTGTTCGTACGCGGCAATCACGACAAAGCGTGCACCGGCGTGAGCGGCCTGGAGCAGTTCAATCCCATCGCCGGCCTCGCGGCCCTGTGGACCAAGGACACCCTGACGCCGCAAAACCTGGATTGGCTGAAGAACCTGCCGCGCGGCCCCATCGAGCTGCCGGTCGCACCCGACGACGAGAAGCAGAAGGCCCCGCCGGTGTTCTGCGTGCACGGCTCGCCGCTCGATGAGGATGAATACATCATTTCGCTGCGCGATGCGCTCGAGGTGCTGATGCAGAGCGGTATCCGGCTGACGTTTTTCGGGCACACGCACGTACAGGGTGCGTTCGCGCTCGACCCCGAAAACGGGGGCCAGGCGCTACGCCCGGCGTACACGACGCACGACCAACTCGAACTCGTCGAGATGCCGCTCGGTCCGCAGACGAAGTATCTGATCAACCCGGGCTCGATCGGCCAGCCGCGCGACGGCGACTGGCGCGCCGCCTTCTGCCACTACGACAGCCAGCGCCAGGTCGTCACCTACTATCGCGTGCCTTACGACCTGAAGGGCGCGCAGCAGCGCATCCTCGATGCGAAGCTGCCCGAGCGGCTGGCGACACGCCTCGCCGACGGCCGCTAGCGAACCAGCCGCACCGCAATTGCTACAATCGCGGTGATGAAGCGCATCATTTTCCTTCTCCTTCTTTGCTGTGTCGCGCTGCCGTTGACCGCGCAAGACGCGGTGGAGATCACCGCCGAACCCAGCCATCATCAGGTGCTGGCGAACGATTACGTTCGGGTGTTCAAGGTCGAGGTGGCGCCGCACGCCACCACGCTGGTGCATTGGCACCGCAAGGACTACATGTGGGTGGGCATCGGCGCGTCCGAGGTCACCAACATCGTGACCGGCAAAGCGCCGGCCAAACTCAAGATCCAGGATGGCGAAGTCCACTTCACCGAGGGCAACTTCTCGCACAAGGCGACCGACGACTCCAACACGCCGTTCCGCAACGTCACCATTGAGGTCCTCAAGCCGGGTAAGGCCGCGGCGAACGCCGAGTCGCGCGGACTGGAACTCGCCAGCGGCCTGGCTATCGATACGGTTTTCGTCAAGGACGGTGTTCGCGTCCGCGACATCACCATGAACCCGGGTGTCACGCTGCCGCAACACACGCACCACGCGCCGCACCTGGTCGTCGCGGTCAGCACGGTCGACATCAAGAGCGTAAGCGCCCGCGGCGAGCGCGAGCTTCACCAGAAGCCGGGCGACATCGAGTGGGTGCCCGCAGGCGCGACGCATTCCCTGGTGAACCTCGGCAAGGCGCCGGCGCGCTTCATCACCTTTGAGTTCGAATGACCTACGACGTCACCGTCGATGGCGAGCCGTTCCGTGTGTCGCTCGTGCGCGCGGCCGATGGTAAGTGGCAATGCGCCGTGAACGGCGTGGCGCGCGAGATCGACGTGCAATTGCCCGAGTCCGGCGTGCTGTCGCTGCTGCTTGGTGGCCGCGCGTACGAGGTTCGTCGGGAGGGCAGCGAGGAGCTCTTCCTGCGCGGACAGCGCTATGAGGTCGAAGTGCGCGACCCGCGCGCTCTTCGCAGCCGCCGGGCAAGGGCCGACGCCGCGTCGGGACCGCGTTCTGTCGTCGCTCCGATGCCGGGAAAAGTCATCCGTATCGTCGCGCCGGTAGGAACGGAGGTCGTTGCCGGTCAGGCCTTGTTAGTGATCGAAGCGATGAAGATGCAGAACGAGCTCAAGGCGCCGAAGGCCGGGACGGTGCGGAAGATCGTCGCCGCCGAAGGCGCGGCGGTGAATGCAGGCGACGTCCTGGCTGTTGTGGAGTAGCTACTTTGCGGTGGTTGACGCTGGCGTGGCGGGCGTCTTCAGGACTTCCTGCGCAAAGTAATTCTCGACCTTTGCCTGATTGCGCACCACTTCGTAATACGCGGCCTTGAGCAGCTGTTCGCGCCGGTCGCGTAACTGCTCGCGGATGGCTTGCTGGACGCGCGGATCGGCGAGCTCCCGCTGGCCGGCGGGCTCCTTCGAAATGAGCCGCACGATGCGGTAGCCGATGAACTGGTTCGAGCGCGGATCGACGGCGCGGATCACGCCACTGTACTGCCCCGCTTTGAGCTTGAGGACGGCATCGCGCGTGGTCGCGTCCGTGGATTTCAGCGCCGACTCCGGAACGAAGCCCAGGTCGCCGCCGTTGCTGCTGGAGTCCGGGTCCTCGGAGTAGTTCATCGCGACGGTGCCGAAGTCTTCGCCGCTGTCGAGCCGGTTGGTCAGCGTGCGCACTTTCTTCTGCGCGTCGGCGTCGTTCGCCGCCTTGTCGTTCTTCAGGTTGCGCACCTGCGGGTTGGGGAACGGCGTCACGATGATGTGCGCCAGGTGATACTGCGGCTCGATGAGGTTGAACTCCGGCTTGTGCGCGTTGTAGTAGCCGGTGATGTCCTGGTCGGTGACGTTGATCTTCGACGAGATCTCTTTGTTCAGGACCTTCTGTGAGGTCAGCGTGCGGCGCACGTCGCGCTTGAAGTCTTCTTCCGTGATGCCGCGCTCCTGCAGGCGTTTCTTGAACTCCTCGGGTGAGTAGGGGGACTTCAGCTCGTTGAGCTTGCTGTCCACTTCCTCGTCGGTTGCGACCAGGCCGAGCTTCTCGGCGTGCTGCATCACGATCTCGTTGTCGATGAGCTCGCGCAAGATGCTGAGCCGCAGGCTGGCCGATTGCTCGCCGGTCATCGGCTCGGCAGGCTGCTGCGGCGTGCCCGCGGTCTGGTTCTTGTAGTACTTCTCCAACTCCTCGCGCAGGATCTTCTTGCCGTTCACTTGGGCGACGACGTCGGCGCCTGGACGACTGCTGCACCCCGCAAGCAGCGCGAGTGTGCATAGCGCGAGGCCGAGGCGGAGTGGGGAGCGAAGCGTGCGCATCAGTGGGTTGGCACCTGCGCGGTGGAGTTCGCCGGAGCCGCCGGTACCGCTTCGCCGGCATCGGCCAGGGTGCGATTCAGGATCTTCACCAGTTCGGGCAGCGGCACGGCGCCGTCGAACTTCTGGCCGTTGATGAACATGGTCGGCGTGGCGCTGATATCGAGTGCGTCCGCCTCTTTCAGCGACTGCTTCAGCATGTCCTCGGGCTGCGCCTTCAGGCATGCCTGCAGCTTCTGCTCATCCACATTGTGCTTCTTGCCGGCGTCTTCCGCGGCCTTATCGAGTGCGGCAAACTTCTCGCTGAGCGCGCGCTTCTCGCCGTCGATGGTCTTCTGGTTGGCGTGGACGTAGTCGGCGAAATCCCAGAAGGCATCGCCCCCCTGCTGGCCACCCTGCTGCACCAGGCAGTGCGAATCGATGGCGGCGTGTCGCGCCCAGGGATGGATCGACTCCAGCGGATAGTCCTTGTAGATGACGCGCACCCGGTCGCCGTATTGCTTCAGCACGTCGTTCATCAGCGCCTGGTGGTTGGCGGCGCAGTACGGGCACTGGAAATCATCGAAATTCACGATGGTGACGTGGGCATTGTGATTGCCGCGCACCGGCCGCCCGGCGACGTCGATCTCATCCATCGGGTTCTTGTTCACCTGCAACATCTGTTTGCCGTCGCGGGAGACGAGCATGTCGAGCGTGCTCGATTTCTCGCCGCGGCTGAGCTTCACCTTCACCATGTCGTAACCGGTGAATTCGCCGCTGGCGTGCCGCTCCAGGATCGCGATGTCGATCGTCGGCGAGACCTTGTAGTGCGCCCGGACCAATTGCACCGTGCGGCGATCAGTGTCGCTGGGCGCGGCAGATTGCGCCGAGCATCCCAGGCAGAACAGCAGCAACAGCACTCCCGAACGGCGCACCAGGGTCAACACCAGGGGACCACCTTTGGAGGAAGATTTCCCGCCGATTATCTCACGCGCCCCGTGGATTGCGCGTTCAGAACAAGCGCTCCTGGCGGCGCAGGTTGCCGAACGATCCGATGTTCGCCAGCGACAGGCTGAAGCGGAACTGGTTCTCGTTGCGCACCGGGCCGAGCGCCAGGCGGCGGTACTCGATCGCGACCCCGAGGCAATCCCAGTTGTAGCTGGTCTGTGCCGTGGCGTACTGCAGGAAGTTGAAGTTGGCGTCGGCGCCCACGTTCCCCGCGAAGCTGATGCCGCGCTTGTTCGGGTGGCCGAACCCCGCGAGCACGCGGAACTGGTTGAAGCGGTCGGGCCCGGGCACGGTGTTTGCCGGGCCGGTGAAGATCTCGCCGGGGACATGCAGGAATGCATGGCTGCCGCCGACAAAGATCTCGCCCATGCGCCAGGTCGCGATGGCGGTGCTCGAGTTGATGCGGCCCTTGCGGCTGTCGTAGTCGAGGTTCCACTGCACATCCGTCGTTTCGCTGGTGTGGGCACGCAAACGCGAGATGATCGGCGAAAAGTTGCGCGGCTCCGTGAGGAACGCAATCCCAGTGAAGTCGGCGGTCGTGGTCAGCACGTTGCGCCGGCCGTTGACCACGGCTCCGCCGAAGTCCTGATTGAAAAAGCCTTTCTGGGCGATCTCCCAGGTCACGACTTCGCGGGTGCTGCCGGCCTTATCACAGGCGGCGGAGAGCGGCGGTTCAGCGATGCCATCGCGCGCCGTGGGCGCCGTGTTGGTGGCACGCCGCGTGCGCCAATCCTGGCCCTCGGGCAGGATGCTCTCCGGCTTGGCGCAATCCGCGGCGGCGCTGGTGCGCTTGGCGTAGAGCCGGCTGATCACGCCGTACTCGACCTCGTTCGTGTCAGTCAGGATATCGCGCGCATCGAAGCGGATGATGTTGGCAAAATTGTCCACGCCATTCACGTAGCGATACGTGGCATGCGGCTCGATCGTGTGCTTCAGCGTGCGACCGAAGACTCTGCGCTCAAACACGCGCGCCAGCGCCGGCGGGCGGAATTCGAATAAGGTCTCGACGGCGCGGCGGTTCACGTCCACCGAGACCGGCACACCCAACGAACCATTGGGCAAGACGCGCTGCGTGTAATACGTCTCGCGCAGCGCGATCTCCGGCCGGAAGCTCCAGCCCGCGACCACCAGGGGCAGGGCGACGCGAGGCGTGAGGTCGAAGCGGCCGACGATGGGCGCGGTCACGAAGCCCGGCTCGCGGCGCGACAAGCCTTCCGCCGCCGCCTCATACGACCACACCAGCGGCGTGCGCCACAGCCGCTGCTCGACGCGCGAGCTTTCAAAGCTGGGCGCGTGCCAGATGTTGACGAAATCGCCGTGCGCCGTGCTCTCGAAGTTCTGGTAGCGCGACGCGAAGCCGTTCAGGGCGAACCCGTGCCAGGTGGACGAGGCGAATACGGCCGACTTCACCTCCGAGTTCACCGCCTGCGTGAAGTTCTCATTGAACGCCAGGCGGAAGACGAAGTTGCTGAGATAGTCGATGTCGGCCACCGCGCGTACGCCGTGGATCACGCCTTCGCTCGACAGCGTGACCTCTTGCCCGCCCTGGTCGACACGCGACGTCGTGGCCACGCCACTGGCCGAGGTCGTGGTCATGGGCACACCACGGTCGAGCACGCCGAAGTAGTGCGCCTCGATGTACGAATCGTCGCCGGGGCGCGCCCGGAACTCCCCGTGTTGCGCCCAGCCGCGGCGCGAAAAGTATTCCCCGCCTAGCGTCGCGTCTACGCTGCGATTGATCGCCCAGAAGAACGACTCGCCGAAGGTCGTTCCCTTGCGCGACGAGATCCCGATGGTCGGCAGAAGGAAGCCGGACTGGCGGCCCAGCGTTTCGACGGGCCGCGCAACGTACGGCAGGTACAGCAACGGTATCCCGCCCAGACGAAAAGTTGCGTGGTAGATCTGTGCGTTCTCGCCCGCGTCAACGATCACGCGCTGCGCTCCCAGGCTCCACGCCGGCCTCTCGGAGGCGCACACCGTCACCGAGCCGTCGTGCACGATGTAGCGGTTAGGGCTGGTCTTCTCCACGATCTTGCCCTGGAACATGAAGGGATTCGACGATGTCAGCGTCATCCGGCGGCCGCGGAAATGCATGCCGGTCGAGCCGGTCACGTCGTAGAAGCGCCCGATCTCGGTCTGCAGGTTGTAGCTGCCGTGCGAGGCGGTGATGTGCTCGTCGTGCGCGCCACCGGTCAGCTCCATGTTGCCGGTGATGGTCGCCTCGCCGGTGGCGTCGTTATAGGTGATCTCATCGGCGTGGAGGTCGGCCCCACGCGCCGCGATGTGCGCTTCCCCGCGCAGTGTGTAAAGATCGCCGGTCTTCTGCCAGTGTTGCGCCGTGATGACGACGTCGCCGCTACGCGTGGAGGTCGCCGCCGGCGCTGCCTGCGCTTGCGCCGCAAAATGAGGTAGTGCAAACCCGCCCTGGGGCCGCGCCTCGCTGGTCAATAGCAGGCATGTGACCACCAGATGACATACGGTGCTGCCCGTGATAACTAGTCTTGTGCGGCGTGCCATGCCTGGGCGCGAGCTGCGTGTGACGACTTACGTTAGCACGCAGCCGGTCGCGAACACAGGCGACGCCGCGGCGCCCGCTCTGGCGCTCCGACAACCTGCGATGGCTTGCCCTCTTTGCGGAGACGTTTGTCGCTGCTCCTTCGTCTCGCTGTCTGCACAATCGCGCACTCCGATGTCGGGTGACGATGTAACGCTACCTGCTTCCCTTATCGACTCGGAACCATTCGACGCCACCGAAGAACAGTTCGCGGCCTCCTTGCTCAGCACGGCCGGCGGGCTCCCTGTCGTACATGACGATGCTCCACCGCCGGAGCCGCCGCTGGCCGTCGCCACGCCCAGCGCCCCGGTCAATGCGGGCAGCGTAGCGCCCGAGCTCGATGCCTGGCGGAATGAGGTCGCGTCGCGCATCAACAGCTATCGCTCCCGTCGGCAGCGGGCCGCCGATGCATCGCTCTCACTGGAGTTCGACCCCGGCGAGCGCGTCCTCACACCGGCGCAGGAAGCGCGTGCTGCCACCGTGCAGCGCGTTGCCGAGCGCTTTGCGGCCGCGGCCGCCGCAGGTATCGCCGTCGCCGTGCCCGAACCCGTCATCACGCAACGGCAGGATGTTGCACCGAACGTCATCGTGTTTCCGCGGCCGACGCGTCCCACCATGGTGGTGAAGGAGCAGATGCAACGCAGCCTGCTCGACGAACTGGCGGAGACGCTGCACGAATCGCCGCGCATCCTCGATGCGCCGGAACCCGAACCGCACACCGTGGCGCCACAAATGCCGGCCATCACATTGAATGAGTCGTTTGCTCCACCTATCGCGGCCAGTGAGTTCGAGCTGCCGCTGGTCGTTGCCGGCGTCTCGCCGCGGATGTATGCCTCGGTTATCGATAACGCCATCGTCGCCGTCGGCGTGGCACTCTTCGCGCTTGTCGGATCGCAGATCGCCGGCCGCGTGCCTGACCTGCGCGCCCTGTTCGGCGCCATCGCATTCGCCAGTCTCGTTTTCTGGACGACCTATCATGTTCTGCTGCTCACCTATGCCGGGGGCACCCCGGGTATGGAGATGGCGCGCCTCGCCATGCGCGACTTCGAGGGCCAACCACTGCCTCGTGCCGCGCGCCGTGGCCGCGCGCTCGCCATGCTCGTCTCCGCGGCGCCGCTCGGTCTTGGCTTCTGGTGGGCCTTCTTCGACGAAGACACGCTCTGCTGGCACGACCGCATCACGCAGACATGCATGGTGGAGGAAGCGGTAGTCAGTACTCAAGAGTAGGGACCGAGTTCTCACAAATACCCATAACCCCGCTCATCCTGAGCGGAGCGAGCCCGCGAGAGCGGGCTCGCACAGTCGAAGGACGAGCGGTTGATTTGCTTGAAGAAGACCAGCGCGTATCATGCTGCGGCGTGAAACTACCTGCCTTCTCGTTTGAGAATTGTCTCGCCTCACGTGTCGGTGCCGATGGGCTGACTGAAACCGACTTCAGCGCTGGCGCCGGCGCCGCTGCGGTTGAAGCCTTCCGCGCCCGCGTCACCAGCCGCGAGAGCGGCTTCCCCAACCTGCCTGACGACCGCGCCACCGCGCGCGCCATCGCTGAATTTGCCGACGATCTGCGCCCCCAACTCGATGAGGTGCTCGTGCTCGGCATCGGCGGGTCGGCGTTGGGCGCGTGCGCGCTCGACGCCGCGCTGCGTGGGCCGCATCCGCTGCAGGTGGCGGCGCGCGGCCGGCGCAGACCGAAGCCGCGCCTCCTGACGCTCGACAACGTCGACCCCGGCTGGGTGAGCGGTGCCTTGGAGCAATTGGACCCACGGCGCACTGCGCTGTGCGTTATCGCGAAATCCGGTAACACCGCCGAAACGCTTTCCACCTTCATGATCGCGTGGGAATGGTTGCGGCGCGCGCTGGGCAAGAAGGCGCGCACCCGCACAGTGGCGATCACCGACCCCGAAAAAGGCGACCTGCGCGCTTTGGCCCGCGACGAGCAGCTGCCGCTGTTCTTCGTGCCGCCGAATGTCGGTGGGCGCTTCAGCGTGTTCTGTGCAGTGGGGTTAGTGCCAGCGGCGCTGGCGGGGCTTGATATCGTCCGCATTCTGAATGGCGCGCGTGCGGCGAATGCGGCCTGCTGGAAGTCGAAGCCAGAGGAGAATCCGGCGCTGGCCGCCGCCCTCGTGCATAAGGCCCTGGCGCGCAAAGGTAAGAACATCGAAGTCGTGTTCGCTTACTCTCAGTACCTGTGGAGCGCGGCCTTTTGGTATCGGCAACTGTGGGCAGAGAGCCTGGGCAAGCGGGCCGACCGCGCCGGCCGCGTGGTCGAGACGGGGCAAACGCCCGTGGCGGCGCTCGGCGTCACCGATCAGCATTCGCAGCTACAGCTCTACATGGAAGGACCGC
>CAYWSH010000038.1:0-15053 GCA_964460655.1 uncultured Terriglobales bacterium
CGCCGGCGATCAGCACATCGGCGCAGGCCGTGCCTTCGGGATAGAGCAGGTTGCCGTGTTCTTTGACGATGAGCTGGCGGCGCAGCGGGATCATGAAGAACACGCCGAGCCAGCCGCCGAACAACGTGAGCAGGAAGATGCGCGAGTACTCCAGCGGAAAGCCGAGAAAGATGAGCGCGGGCAGCGTGAAGATGACGCCGCCGGCGATCGATTCACCGGCCGACCCGGTCGTCTGCACGATGTTGTTCTCGAGGATGGTGGACTTGCCGAGCACGCGCAGGATGGAGATGGAGAGCACCGCGATCGGGATCGAAGCGGCGACGGTGAGGCCGGCGCGCAGGCCGACGTAGACGGTCACAGCGCCGAAGAGGAGTCCGAAGAATCCGCCGAGGATGACGGCGCGCGGCGTGAACTCCGCCGGCGCCATAGCGGGCGGGATGTACGGCTGGAACGCGGCCTCTTTCTTGGGTTCTGCCAAAGCTCGCCTCCTCGTGCGCGTGCCGCCTGCGCAGCAAACCCGCGAAAGTTAGCACACCGAGTGCGGCAGTGGCTAGGCGAGGAGCGGCCGGCCCTTACGCGATCTTCTTCTTGGCGCCGCGCGCGGAGCGGGCGATGTCGCCATCTTTGTCGATGAAGTACAGGAACTTGTTGTCGCGCTCGACGGCATTGGGCACGAGGATCTTCGATTCGCCCTCGCCGGATTTCGGCTTCTGGCAGACGTTACCGCTGCCGTCGATGAAGTACAGGTAGGTCTTGTAGTCGCGCTGCAGTTTCAGCTCTTTTACTTTTTCGGCCATGGTTGCCTCTGTCACCTAGATGCCTGCGCCGTACTGGCCGATGCCAAATGTCTATTTCTTGTGCTTGGCCGCCGAGGGCTTCGGTTTGGGCCGCTCCGGGCGGGCCAGTCTGGGTTGCTCGCCAGACGGCGTGACGCGGCGGACGATGGGCCCGTTCATCTTGTACAGGCGCTCGACGGTCTCGCCATTCTCGGCGCGCAGGCGCAGCGTGAAGGTGGGCAAGCGGCCTTCCTTCCCGAAGTCCTGCTCCGCCGTCGTTACCGGCAGCAGGCCCACGAGGTTGTGCTCGCGGTACGCGGTCTCGTAGCGGTGACGGCCGAGGTTCCACGTGAAGACACGCGCCTGGTTGTAGTCGAAGGGCAGGCCATCGCGCGGCTCGGTGAGCAGCACCAGATACTGGGCGCGACGGTGATAGTCCGTCGCATGCTGGGCCGATGCAGATGCGGGCGCGATCTCGTCCTTGGGCGGCTCGTACCTGGCGTCGTTGACGTAGTTCAGGACGCGCGCGGCGACGATGCGCTGGCCTTCGGCGTACTGCGCCACATCGAGCGGCGCATCCACGTCGACCATGCGGCCCAACACCCAGCCGACGTGCTGCTGCGCGTCGCGTGCCAGCCACCAATCTTCCAGCGGCGGTGGCTCGGGCGGCGCACTGGACTTCGGATCGGCCACTTTGGGTGCTTGCGCGATCTTCGGGGCGGGCTTCTCGGCGGTGGTGCGGCGCAACAGCTCGATCCGTTCACCCTCTTTCAGCTGGTACAGATAGTCGGTATCGCGTCCTGGCGTGACGTGCATATTGAGCGCATTGTGCGCGAGGCCGGCGGACTGCGGCTGCAGCTTGTCTGTTTGCTTCTTCAGCGCGTCTAGGGCGTCGAACACTTCCTGCCCGGCGAGATAGCGCTGCTCCACCCAGCCTTCCTTGCCATCGGCCAGACGGATACGCGCAAAGCGCTTCTGCTTTTCCAGGACCTCGACGCGCTCGCCGTTCTTCGCGGTACCGACGCGGTTGTACACGGCGGCCACACGATCGCGCAGGGTGATCTGCTGCACGACTACCCAGGCGTACTCACGCTTCTCGCCCGCACCGCGGCTGCAGGCGGTGAGGAAGCAGAGGCAGAGAGCGATGGCGGCGGTGATGCGGTGCGTCACCACGAAGGACATAGTAGCGCAGGGCGCGCTGCTAATCCCCGAAGCAGATGCCGACGGCCTTTGCAGTGCGCACGAGCTCGCCGCCAGGGTCGACGAGCTTCTGGCCTTGTACTTTCTCGATCTCCACCGACTCGATGCGGTCACCCCGCAGGCAGACCATGCGGCCGAATTTGCCTTGCGCGATCAACTCGACGGCGGCCACGCCGAAGCGCGTGCTCAGGATGCGGTCGAACGGCGACGGTGAGCCGCCGCGCTGGATGTGTCCCAGCACGGTGACGCGCACCTCGCGCTTGGCGCACATGCCGATGGCGTCGCCGATGATCTGGCCGACGGCGCCGGCGCGCGGACGGGCGCGTTTCTCTCGCGCGCAAACGGCGTCGAGGTCCGCCGGCAGCGCGATGCCCTCGGCGACCACGATGATGGTGAAGCGCTTGCCGCTGCGCGAACGCTGCTCCACGAACTCACAGACGCGCTGGATGGTGAAGGGGATCTCGGGCAGCAGGATGACGTGGGCGCCGCCGGCGATACCGGTCTCCAGGCCGATCCAGCCGGCTTCGCGCCCCATCACTTCGACCAGCATGATGCGGTGGTGCGATTCGGCGGTGGTGTGGATCTTGTCCACGGCTTCGGTGCTGGTGTGCAGCGCGGTGTCGAACCCGAAGGTGACGTCGGTGGCGAACAGATCGTTGTCGATGGTCTTGGGGACGCCGACCATCTTCAGGCCCTTGCGCATCAGCTCGAGGCCGATGGCCTGTGTGCCGTCGCCGCCGATGGTGATGACCGCGTCGATACCGAGCTTGGCGGCGTTCTCCACCGCTTGCGCGGAGAAATCCTTCTCGACCTCGACGCCGTTCCCCTTGACCTTGTACTTGAAAGGATTGCCGCGGTTCGTGGTGCCAAGGATAGTGCCGCCGCGCGGCAGGATGCCGCTCACGTCGGCGAGCGTGAGCTCACGCGACTTCTCCGGCCAGATGAGGCCATCGAAGCCATCCTGGATGCCGATGACTTTCCAGCCGTGCTGCAGGATGGCCGACTTCACGGCCGCGCGGATGACGGCGTTCAGTCCCGGGCAGTCGCCGCCGCCGGTACTGATGCCGATGCAACGAATGTTGCTCGTCGAGCCTGTACCCATCTTCAGATTTACGCCGTTACGGGTTCACCGTGACATTGGTGGAGGACGAAATAGTACCTGATGTGGCGGTCACGGTGGTGCTGCCGGTGGCGACGGCGGTGAGCAGGCCGCCGGAGGCGATGGTCGCGACCCCAGTGTTACCGGTGGACCAGGTCACAGAGCTGGTGACGTTCTGGGTGGTGCCGTCGGTGAGCGTGGCCTGCGCGGCATATTGCTGTGTCTGGCCGACGCGCAGCGTCTGGTTCACGGGCGTGATCGAGATGCTGTTGATGACCGCAGTGCTGACGGTCAGCGTGGTCTCGGCTTTTTCGCTACCCGAGGCGGCGCTGATGACCGTGCTACCGGTGGTGTTCGTGGCGGTCGCGAGGCCAGTGGTGCTGATGGTGGCGACCGCGGTGTTGGACGACGCCCACGTGGCGGTGCTGCTGATGTCCTTGGTGCTGCCATCACCGAGCGTGGCAGTGGCGGTGAACTGCTGCGTCTTGGTGGGCGTGACCGAGGGGTTCACCGGCGTCAGCTTGATCGCAACGACCGTAGTCGACGAGACAAAGAAGTCTCCGCAGCCGATGGCGGCGAGGAGCAAGGCGACGCTTACGATAAGACCGGCAGGCTTGCGCATGACGAACCCAAAATTCTAGCAGGGCCGTGAAACATAGTGGTTAGATGCAGCGTTACAGTTGAAGACGTGGCTCGTGTACATTTGTTCGCCGTCCCCATCCCTATGAGAAAAACTCTGTTGCTCGCCGTCCTGCTGCTGTCCGTCACGGTCGCACCCGCGCAGAAGAAGGCCGCCAGACCGGCCGCCAAGAAGGCGGCGGCTCCCACCACGGAAGAGGCGTGTGCACCGTGCATCCGCGCGGAAGAAGCCTTCCTCGCTTCCGATGCGCTGCGCGGCCGCGGCTCCGGTTCGCACGACGAGGAGCTCGCCGCCAACTATGTCGGCAGCGAACTGCAGCGCTTCGGCATCGAGCCCGCAGGCGACGATGGCGGCTTCGTGCAGAAGGCGACCATCGTGACGCGTACGGCAGCAGCGCCACCGGTCGTGGGCTACAGCGTTGGCGGGCAGGAGACGCATTGGACGCACGGCCAGCAAGTGCTGGTCGCAAGTATGCCCGCGGAGAAGATCACCGGGCCGCTGCAGAAGCCCGGCGCGCAAGCGACGGTGCAAAAAGGCGCCATCGTCCTGCTCGCGGATACCGGTGCTGCGGTCGCGGCTGTCGAAAACGGCGCGGCGGCCGCGCTGGTACCCGCCTCGCCACGCGTCCTGCAGTCGTGGCAGCAACGTGCGCAGCGCTTGCCGCGCATCGGCGATGCCTCGATGGGCCCGGCCAGCCTGGTACTGCTGAATCAGGAAGCGGCCGCCGCGCTGGCTTCGGTGCCGGAGGGGACCTCCGTGACGATCGAGGCTCAAGCCGGTCCCGAACAGAAGCAGTACACCTGGAACGCGGTCGGCATCTTGAAGGGCAGCGATCCGAAACTCGCCGGGCAGGCAGTACTGCTCTCGGCGCACCTCGACCACCTCGGAGTTGCCGGTGAAGGCCAATGCCAGGCGGTGGGAGGAGACTCTATCTGCAACGGCGCTGACGATGATGCGTCAGGCACGGTCGCGGTGTTGCAGATGGCGCGCGCGCTGGGTTCAGGAGAGAAGCCGAAGCGGACCGTAGTGTTCGCTTTGTTCGGCAGCGAGGAGCGGGGTGGGCTGGGTTCGAACTTCTTCCTCGACCACGCGCCGGTCACCCTCACATCCATCGTGGCGAACCTGGAGTTCGAGATGATCGGCCGGCCGGACCCGAAGTACAAGCCCGACGAGCTGTGGCTCACGGGTTGGGAGCGCTCGAACCTCGGTCCCACACTGGCGCAGCACGGCGCGAAGCTCGTGGCGGATGAACGTCCCGAGCAGAACTTCTTCGCGCGCTCCGACAACATCGTGCTGGCGAAGCGCGGCGTCGTGGCGCAGACCGTCTCCAGCTTCGGACTGCACACGGATTATCACCGGCCGAGCGACGACGTGCAGCACATCGACTTCGAGCACATGACGCGCGCCATCGGTTCGATGATCGGTCCGGTCCGCTGGCTGGTGAACAGCGACTTCACGCCGGCGTGGAACCCGGGCAAGAAACCGTAGAACCCGTAGCAGGTTGTAGATCGTGAAAATGGAGCCCGACCGCCCTCGGCCGGGCCCGCTCGAGGGCGAGCGGGCTCCACAAGAATGAATGTTCTCTAGGGCCGACGCTTAGCGATGCGACGCGCAGTGGCGGCCGCGGCGGGACCGCTGCTCGAAGGCGGCTTGCGCATGCCGGCGATCAGGTCGTGCAGGATGGCGGCGTGGTTCTGCTGCTCGTCTTTCGCGCTGAAGACGAGCGTGATCTTCTTGCGCGCGCGCACCATGTCGTAGAGCTGGTCGAGCGCCTGCGCCGAGTCGGGCTGCGCCAGTCCTGCCAGATAACGCTTGCGGAATGCCGGCCACTGCGCCTGTCGCGCTTCGAACCAGGTACGCAGCTCCGGTGCGGGCGCCAGCTGGGCCAGCCAGGCATCGATGCGCGCCTTGTCCTTGCCGAGACCGCGCGGCCACTCGCGTTCCACGAGCACGCGAGTGCCGTCGCCGACCGAGGCAGGAGCGTAAGCGCGCTTGATGGCGATCTCCATCGCGCACATCATAAACAAAACCGCAACCGCAGAGGACGCAAAGGACGCCAGGGATCAGCTCAAGATGGTCCTTTGCGACCTTAGCGTCCATTGCGATTTGCCTTTAGAATGCTGAGAGATGGCTACGCAGGTCGAACTCGTGCAGATCGACGTCCTGCCCAAAGTGCGAACTCCGAAACCCGCCTGGCTGAAGGCACGCGCACCCGTGGGCGAGAACTTCCACGCGCTGAAGAAGCTGGCGCGCGGGCTCGGACTGCACACCGTGTGCGAATCGGCGCAGTGCCCGAACATCGGCGAGTGCTGGAACCACAAGACCGCGACGTTCATGTTGCTGGGCGACCTGTGCACGCGGCGCTGCGGTTTCTGCGCGGTGCCGAAAGGGAAGCCGCTGCCCATCGACCGCGATGAGCCACGGCGCGTCGCCGAAGCGATCGCCAAGCTGGGTATCAAGTTCGCCGTCATCACCAGCGTGGACCGCGACGATGACCTGCTGGGCGGCGCCGAGATCTTCGCCGAGACCATCCGCGAAGTCCGCCGGCAGTCGCCGGGATGTAGCGTCGAGGTCCTGATCCCCGACTTCCAGGGAAGCGATGAAGCGTTGCAAACGGTGCTTGCCGCGCGGCCGAACGTCCTGAACCACAACATGGAGACGGTGCCTCGGCTGTATCGCGCGGTGCGCTCGGGTTCGCGTTACGAGCGGTCGCTGCGGCTGCTTGGCAACGTGAAGCGCTTCGCGCCCGGCACGGTGAGCAAGACCGGCGTCATGGTCGGGCTGGGCGAGACGACCGACGAACTGCTCGCGACCTTCCGCGACATCGCGGCGGAGAACGTCGATATCCTGACGGTCGGTCAGTATCTGCGCCCGTCACGGCATCACGTGCTCATGGCGCGCTACTACACGCCCGACGAGTTCTCCTTCATGAAAGAAGCCGCGTTGCAGATGGGATTCCGCCACGTCGAGTCAGGGCCGCTCGTCCGTTCCAGCTACCACGCACACGAGCAGGCGGAGAGCGTGGCCACGGGTTAGCGCACCCTGAACACGCCGGGATCGATCCCCGTGTGCTGCGCATTTTCTACCTTGATGTCCCACTTCATCCGGCTGGTGCCGTTGCCGTCGTTGGTGGATTCGATCGTCCAATGCGCGGGCAGTTGCAAGCCGTCGAGCGTGCGGAAGTCGTCGAAGGTCTCCTTGATCGTCTGCCGGCTTTCCTGCGTGCTGGCGCCGCGCTGCGTGGTCGCGCTCGGGCTGAGGCTCTGCGCCTCGGCGACCGCGATCATCGCCTCGTAGATGGTCATTACGTGGCGGAAGGTCTGTGGGTCGAAGTAGAGCTTCACCTGCGTGTCGGCTGCGATCTTTTTCGGTTCGTAACGCAGCTCGTGCAGTTCGCGCCCGTCGACTTTTTTCAAGCCCGTGTAGCGCAGCTTGGCGGCGTGATGGTCGAGGTCGAGCAGCGGCCACGCCGTGGAGAGGACGCCGCCGAACAGGCCTTCGCTCAGCAGCGTGTCACGCGCGAGGAAGAAGCGGAAAAGCAGCGAGCGCTTGCTGGCGACCGGGCTCGCGATCTGCACCTTCGAGCCGTCGGTGAGGAAGTCTTCGCCGATGTACGTGATGCCGTTCAGGCTGATGACGCACCGCACCTTGTGGCCGTCGCTGCCCATCCGGGCAACTCCATCGGCCTGGGCGCTCGCGCCCAGCACGACCTCGAAGTGCGCGGTGCCATCAACGCCGCGCGACCTGGCCGCGGCGCGCGCTTCTGGCGTCCCGAATGCGGCAAGGTGTTTGGCGACGAGGTCCTCCGCGGTCAGTGAATCCTGGGCCAGCGCAGCGCCGCAGAGCACCAGCAGCGACGCGCAAACCATCGTGGGCCATTTCATCCTTCCGCCTCCGCCCGTATCGCAGAGAATTTACTAGAAACTCGAAACCAGAAACTAGAAACTGTTTTTCGTGCGCAAGACGGTCTACCTCTCGCTCGGCTCCAACCTCGGCGATCGGCGCGCGAACCTCGATACGGCCATTGCACAATTGCGCGAGCTGGGCGAGGTGACCGCCGTGTCGTCGTTCTGCGAGACTACGCCGGTCGAGTTCACCGCACAGCCGGACTTCCTGAACTGCGCCGTCGAGCTGCAGACCGACAAGATGCCGAAACAGCTCATGGCCGCGCTACTCGCCATCGAGCGCGGGATGGGACGGAGGCGCGAGCGCGGCACGAAGCGCGTGAAAGGCCCACGCACCATCGACATCGACATCGTTTTGTTTGGCAAGGCGGTGATCGATACCGCCGGACTGACGGTCCCGCATCCCGCGATGCACGAGCGGCGCTTCGTGCTCGAACCGCTGGCGGAGATCGCGCCCGACGTGCGGCATCCGGTGTTCAAGAAGACGGTGCGCGAGCTGCGCGATGTGCTGCCACCGGGCGGAGTGAAGAAGATCAATGCAAAATGAAGAATGCAAAATGCAAAATGAGCCGCGCTTACCGCAATTTTGCATTTTTCATTTTGAATTTTGCATTTCGTATCATTTCATGGCGCTCCACGCCAGCCCATCAGGGCCGTTGCCGGTGGCGATCTTGCCGATGACTTCCAACTTGTTCAGGTCGATCACCGCGACTTCGCCCGCCTGCGCCAGGGCGACATAAGCACGCGAGCCGTCGGGCACCATCAGGATGCCTTCGGGTTGGCCACCGGTCTGGATATGCTTGACGACGCTTCCGTTCGCGGCGTCGAGCACGACGACCTCACCCTTGTTGATGTCGGAGATGAGGACGCGCTTGCCGTCAGGCGTGAACTTCAGGCGATTGGAACGGCCGGTGCCGAGCGGCAGCGTCTGTTTCACTTGCTTCGTTTCGACATCAATGATCGACACGCCGCCATCCTGCGAGTGCGCGGTCCAGACCTGCTTCCCATCGGGCGAAAGGTCGATCGCCTCGGGGCCTTTTCCCACATCGATGGTGGTGGCGCGCTGCGGCTCGATACAGGTGATGGAGTTGCCGCCGATGTTTGCGGTGAAGATCTTCGACGCGTCCTTCGCGACCACGACCATGTGGGTGCCGGTCTGCCCGGTGCCCATCATCCAGTCCACCGTATTGGCCTGCGGATCGTAGCGCGCGACCAGGCGGTTCGCCTCGGCGGTGAAGTAGATCTTGCCGCCATTCTCGTAGAGGCCGTGCGGACGGCGCAGCGCGCCGGTGTCGAATCGCCGCAGCTCTTTCTGCGCGGCTAAATCGATGACGGAGAGCGTGTGGCCGGGCGCCGGTCCGGTGCCATAGTTGGAGACGATGGCGAGCTTCCCATCGGCCGTTGTGGTGACCTCATGCGGCCCCTCGCCGACGGGAATGCGCGCGACCACCTTCATCGCCGCCGGATCGACGATAGCGAGCTCGTTCGCGCCTTTGTTCAGGACGAGAAGCGCCGGGTTGGGGGATTGGGCGAAACCGGAAAGGCAAGCTGACAGGGACGCAAGGGACGCGAAAATGCGGAGGATACGCATAGGCGCAACAGCCTAGCGTGCGGCTGGGGAAATGTCACCACGCATGCTCTCGTAAGGACGCGGCTTTAGCCGCGTCGACCGCAACGTCCACAAAAGCAGCGGCACCTTTCGCGAATCCTCGCGAAAGGTGCCGCTTGGTTCAAAGCTCACCGTTCATCGGCTCGGCTAAAGCCGAGCCCTTACGAACTACGCCTTCGCCACCTTGCCGCTCTTGATGCAGTTGGTGCAGACGCGGATGCGCTTATTGGCCCCGTTGACGCGGGCCTTCACCGGGCGCAGGTTGATGTTCCAGCGCCGCTTGGTGACGTTGTGGGCGTGGCTGATGTTGTTGCCGAAGCGCGGCCCTTTGCCGCAGATGTCGCAGACTTGTGCCATGGCTGTGTGCTCCTGAAAGCTCCCACGAAATTGCCTTGGAAGCGGAAGCTCCCGGCGAGGCTCAATGCAGGTGGGGCAAAACGTCTATTTTAGCGGAGATGGCGCGTTTGCGCTACCTGGCGTATCGTCGGGCGGACCACCCCACTGGGAACGCGCACCTGGAGGCGAGCTCGTGAAGGCTTCTGTCTTCTATCGCATCGCCGCGGTCCTGTTGCTGTTGACCGCGGTCGCCCACACCTATGGCTTCCGCCAGACCGATCCGCAGTGGGGCGTGGACGCGCTGGTCACCTCGATGCGCTCGATGCATTTTGACGTGCAGGGCTTCAACCGCTCGTATTGGGACTTCTTCATGGCGGCGGGACTCTCGGTCGGCGTGTTTTACCTGTTCGCAGCGATCCTGGCGTGGCAACTGGCTGGCCTGCCCGCCGACACGCTGGCGCGTTTGCGCGTCACGGCATGGGCGTTCGCCGCTTGCTTTGCGACGATCACAGCGGTGGCGTGGACGTATCTCTTTACGCCTCCCATCGTGCTCAGCGGCTTGATCTCAGTGTGTTTGATCGCGGCGGCGTGGATGTCAGGGAAGTAGCCATAGGTATACCCAAACCCGCTGCTATAATGCGCGCGCTCGAAATCCAGCTTTCCCAATGAAAACGCAGCAAATAGTACTTCAGGGGGCGTGATATGCGCGCGATCGTGCGTGGTTCTCTTCTCTGCGTGATGGTAGTGGTGTTGGTAGGCTCGGCGTTTGCCGCCAAGCAAACTGGCAAACCCGCCGCCGCCGGCGCCTGCCAGGTGCGTCCGTATCCGGAATACGACGCGAAGATCAAGGAATACACCACCGCGCCGACGTTCATCACCGAACTCGTCGACCACTTGCCGTACAGCACGTGCGTGCCGTCGCCTGACCAGCATCTGCACCACATCATCGGCGCGCCCGATGTGCTCGACCACGTCGCCGAGATCAACGCCTACATGCGGCTGCTGGAATCGAAATCGCCGCGCGTGAAGGTGTTCAGCATCGGGAAGAGCGAAGAAGGCCGCGAGATGCTGATCGTCGCGGTCAGCGACGAAGCCAACATCAAGAACCTCGACAAGTACAAGCAGATCACCGCGAAGCTCGCCGACCCGCGCGGCATGACCGATGCACAGGCGCAAGCGCTCATCGCGGATGGCAAGCCTATCTACTGGGCATCAGGCTCCATCCACTCGCCCGAGACCGGGTCGCCCGAGATGCTGATGGAACTCGCCTACCGGCTCGCGGTCGAGGAGACACCGTTCATCCAGAAGATCCGCAAAGACGCCATCGTGCTGCTCACGCCGGTCACCGAGGTCGATGGCCGCGATCGCATGGTCGATACCTACGTCTATCGCAAGAAGAACCCGAATGCGAACCCGCTACCGCTGACGTGGTGGGGCCACTACGTCGCGCACGACAACAATCGCGACGGCATGACGATGACCCTCGCGCTCTCCCGCAACATGATGAACGCGTTCCTCAACTGGCACGCGACCGTCTTCCACGACCTGCACGAATCCGTGCCGTACATCTACATCTCGACCGGCACGGGGCCGTACAACCCGTGGCTCGATCCCGTCACCATCAGTGAGTGGCAGGAGATGGCGTACTACGAGATCCAGGAGATGACGAAGCGCGGCATCATTGGCGTGTGGACACACGGCTTCTATGACGGTTGGGCGCCAAATTACATGTTCTATCTCGCGAACGGGCACAACTCGATAGGGCGCTTCTATGAGACGTTCGGCAACGGCGGCGCCGATACGCGCGAGCGCACGCTACCGGCGAACCAGACGAGCCGCGAGTGGTTCCGGCCGAATCCGCCGCTGTCCAAGGTGAAATGGTCGGCGCGCAATAACATCAACCTGCAGCAAAGCGCGCTGCTCTTCGGCATGCACAATCTGGCGGAGAATGGCGCGAAGTTCCTCAACAACTTCTATCTCAAGGGCAAGCGCTCGGTGGAGAAGGCGCGTCGTGAGGGGCCAGCGGCGTGGGTCTTCCCGGCCGATGACACGCGTCCGGCAGAGCAGGCGCGGTTGCTGAATCTGCTGCGGGCGCAGGGTATCGAGGTCCACAAGCTGCAGAAGGAGGCCAAGGTCACGGGCGCGACGGTAACGGGCGCGGAAGCTCCTGCGCCGGCCGGCGGAGCACGGCCCGTGGGCGCGCGCGCGGAAGAGGGCGCGGGTGGCGAAGCATTGTTCGCGCAGCGGCCGGCGGGTGAGCAGACGGAAGGTGGGCAGCGCGCTGCCGGCGCGCAGCGCGGTGCGGCGGCATCACGCGAGGTCACGCTGCCGGCGGGCAGCTACGTCGTGCGCATGGATCAGCCGTACAGCCGCATGGCCGACATGATGCTCGACACGGAGTTCTACAACCCGCGCGATCCGCGCTCGTACGACGACACCGGCTGGACGCTGGGCGCGCTGCGTAACGTGAAGACGACGCGCGTCATGGATACGGCGCTCCTCGACGCCGGCATGGACAAGGTAGACAAAGTCGAAGTCGCCGGCGGCGTGAAGGGCACGGGCGCAGTGCTGCTGATCAATCACAACACCGACAATGCGCTGGCGGCGTTCCGCTTCCGTTTCGCCAACGTTGCGATGGACGCGGCCGAAGAAGGCTTCGAGGCCGAAGGCCAGAAATTCCGCCCCGGCAGCTTCATCATCAAGAGCGGCGCGCGCAGCGACATCGAAGCGGCCGCGAAGGAACTCGGCCTCACGGCGGTCGCGGCCGCGGCGGCGCCGAACGTGAAGACGCATGCGCTTGGGGCGCCGCGCATCGCCATCATGCACGGCTGGCAGAACACGCAGAACGATGGCTGGTTCCGCATCGCGTTCGACAACCTGAAGATCCCGTACACCTACATCGCCGACACGGTGGTGCGCGAGATGCCGGACCTGCGCTCCAAGTTTGACGCCATCGTGATGCCGCCGGCGGGCGGCTTCGACGGCCTGGCAGGCGCGCTGCGCGGTATCCCGATGCGCGGCACGCCGATGCCGTGGAAGAACACGCCCGACACGCCGAACCTGGTCGCGCCGGGTATCGACTCCACCGACGACATGCGCGGCGGCCTCGGTTACAGCGGGCTGGAGAACCTGGAGAAGTTCGTCAACAACGGCGGGCTACTGATCGCGGTGACCGCGTCGGCGGCGCTGCCCGTGCAAGGCGGACTGACGGACATGGTCAGCATCGCCGAGACGCGCACGCTGAATGCGCCCGGCAGCGTAGTGCTCACGAACGTCGAAGACAAGACGAGCCCTATCGCCTACGGCTACGAGGACCGGTTGTTCGTGTACTTCCATGACGGGCCCGTGTTCCGCGTGAGCGCGGGCGGCGGAGGTGGAGGCGGTGGTGGCGGCGGAGCCGCATTGGCAGCCGTCGGCACCGGCGGCGCAACGCGCGCCTCCGGACGCGGCACGGCGAATGATCCCGACGTCATTCAAGGGCGCCAGTACATGGCGCCGGAGCGCGAGCCGCGGCGCTCGCCGCGCGAGCAGGAACTGTACATCCCCGAAGAGCAGCTCGAATTCGTGCGCAACCAGTTGCCGCCGCGCAGCCAGTGGCCGCGCGTCATCGTGCGCTACGCGCCCACGAACAACCTGCTGCTCAGCGGCATGATGGAGGGCGCGGGCGAGGTGGGCGAGCGGCCTGCGGTGGTGGATGTGCCGCATGGAAAGGGTCACGTCGTGTTGTTCTCGAACAATCCGATGTGGCGCGACGAGACCGGCGGCAGCTACTTCCTGGTGTTCAACGCGCTGATGAACTGGGACCACCTCGACGCCGGTCGCCAGGACGGCGCCGCTACACCGAGGCGCGCGGCGGGCGATGGGGATGATGACGATTGGAACAACGAAAACTAACGGGAGGTCATCCTGAGTGAAGCGGACGGCGCGCTGAGCGCGCCGTCTCGCGAAGTCGAAGGATCCCTTAGCTACGCAGCAGCCTGGATGCGATAGGGATCCTTCGACTCCGCTGCGTCCTGCGATGCAGGACTTGCGCTGCGCTCAGGATGACACCTCTGGGAGGGGAATGAAAAGAACGATCGCAATCATCGTGTTACTCGCGGCCTGCGCGCTGGCCCAACCAGCGCCACAGCGCACCGTCATCGTGGGGGTGCGCATCCTCGACGTGAAGACCGGGCGCTATCTCACCGGGCAGGCGATCGCCATCGAAGGCGAGAAGATCGTCAGCGTCGGGAATCCCGGGCCGACGGCGGGGGCGCGTGTCATCAACCTGCCGAACCTGGTCGTGCTGCCCGGCCTGATCGATGCGCATACGCACCTCACCAGCGATCCCTATCACTTCGGCTACGAAGAACTCGGGATCTCGACGACGCGCGAGGCGCTCTACGGCGCCAAGTACGCGAGGATCACGCTCGAAGCCGGCTTCACAACGGTGCGCAATGTCGGAGCGAATGGTTACAGCGACATCGCGCTGCGCGATGCCATCAATGCCGGCGACGTGCCGGGTCCGCGCATGCTCGCTAGCGGTCCCGCACTGGGCATTACCGGCGGGCATTGCGACTCGAACATGCTGCCGGCATCGTTCAACTACTCGGCGGAGGGCGTCGCCGACGGCATTGCCGCCGTGCAGAAAAAAGTCCGCGAAGTCATCAAGTACGGCGCCGACGTGATCAAGATCTGCGCCACCGGCGGTGTGCTCTCGAAGGGCGACGATCCGAAAGCATCGCAGTACACGCTGGAAGAGATGAAGGCCATCGTCGCTGATGCGCATCGCCTCGGCCGCAAGGTCGCTGCGCACGCGCATGGCGGCGACGGCATCAAGCTGGCGTCGGAGGCGGGCGTTGATTCCATCGAGCATGGGACCTACATCGATGATGACGGCATCGCCACGCTCAAGCGCAACGGCACCTACATGGTCCCCACGATCTACCTGAACATGTGGCTCATGGAGAACATGGACAAGATCGGGATGCCGGATTTCTATCGCAAGAAAGAAGAAGAGGTCGCCAAGGTCTCCTTCGATAACATGGCGCGCGCCATCCGCGGCGGCGTGAAGATCGCCTTCGGCACGGACGCGGCCGTATATCCGCACGGGCTGAATGCGCGGCAGTTCGCCGTCTACGTCAAGATGGGGATGACGCCGCTACAGGCCGTACAATCGGCCACACTGAACGCCGCCGACCTGTTCGGGTGGAGTGACCGCATCGGGTCGCTGGAGAGCGGCAAGTTCGCCGACCTGATCGCGGTGGAAGGCGATCCGCTGCAAGACATCACGACGCTCGAGCACGTGCGCTTCGTGATGAAGGGTGGACAGGTAGTAAAGAACGAGAGCAAGTGATCGGGCCCTGATCGAATCAAAAACAGGAGAGAGGCAATGCGTAAAGCAATGGCAGTCCTCATGGTCATGGCAATGGTCATGTGCCTGAGCGCGGTGGTAATGGCGGCAGACGAGAGCGCCGTCGGGACATGGAAACTCAACGTGAAGAAGAGC
>CAYWSH010000038.1:15153-21965 GCA_964460655.1 uncultured Terriglobales bacterium
GAAGGCAAAGCTGCCCCGAAGGCGGCGCCGAAGAAGTCACCCGCGAAGTAAAAAGAAGTCCGCAAAACATTAAAGGCCGTCCCTGCTCGGGACGGCCTTTTCTTGTACCGCGATCTTGTCGACGCGCTTACCGCTTGGGCGCGATGTTGTCCTTCACGGCCTTCGACAGATAGAACTTTGCCGTGGTCTTGGCAGCGATCTTGATGGGTTCACCGGTCTGCGGGTTGCGGCCCATGCGCGCCTTGCGTTGGACCTTCTTCAGCCGGCCGAGGCCGGGCAGTACGAACACGCCGCCCTTCTTCGTCTCTCTGACGGCGGTGTCCGCAAGTGTTTCCAGGAACGCGGCGGCCTGCTTGTTGGTGATCTCAACCTTTTCGGCCATTGCGCGCACCAGTTGGGTCTTGGTCATGCCTGCCATGAATCCTCCTTGGAGATGGAAAGCCGGGATTTATGCTGAAACGAAGGCCAGCCTAACACAGCAAAAGCAAGCCCGGAAAGCCACAAACCCCGCTTTTTATGCGGGTTTGACGATTATTCTGTGCAAAAAGTCAGCCAAAGTCGTGGGAAATCGCGCTTGGCGGTCGGCGATCAGCGGTTGGCAGACCGTTAAATGCTCTTGCCGGTCGCTAAATGCCAGCTGCCGACTTGCCGCTCTTGCGAACCAATAGAATGACTTCATGGCCTGTGCGCTCTGCCATCTGCGCAAAGAAAAGCGCTTCTGCCCGGCGGTGCATGACCGCATCTGCCCGCTGTGCTGTGGGACGGAGCGCGAGGTCACGCTCGACTGCCCCAGCGAGTGTCCTTACCTGCAGCAAGCGCGGCAGCACGCGCGCGAGCGCAAACCGGAAGAGATCGCCGCCGCCGGCGCTGACCTGTTCCCGCACGTCGACGTGAGTCGCGAGTTCGTCTACGAACGCGAGCCGCTGCTCGCCGGCTTGAGTGCCGGACTCGGGAAGCTGGCTCGCGCGAGTCGCGAGATTCGCGACCGTGACTTGCTGGCAGCCCTTACCGCGATGGCAAAGAGCTATCAGCGCCGCGTGGATTCCGGCCTCGAATATGAAGAGGCATCCGCCGCGCCGGCGCAGCAGGCCATCACCGCGGAGCTCCATCGCCTGCTTGAGGAATACCGCGGGCTCGAGCGCCAACATCTCGGGCGCGAGACGCTGCGCGATGTCGACGTATTGCGTGCGCTCGTCTTCCTGGTGCGGCTCGGCCACACGCACAGCACGGGGCGGCCGCTGTCGCGCGCCTTCGCGGATTTTCTGGCGACGAACTTTGCTCCCCAGGACGCGGCCGGGACGGCCGCGAGCGCGCCGAGTATCATCGTGCCGTGAGTCGTCCAGCCAACATCCGCATCTAACCGCGCGAGGAGAAAGTCATGTCCGCGATCCCCGAGAAGTATCTCGACCTGCTGAAGAAACCCGCCTTCGCCAGCCTGGCCACGCTGATGCCAAGCGGCGCGCCGCAAGTCACGCCCGTGTGGGTGGATTACGACGGCAAGCACCTCATAGTCAACTCGGCGAAGGGCCGGCAGAAGGACAAGAACCTGCGGCGCGACCCGCGCGTTGCGCTGGCGCTGATCGACCCGGAGAATCCGTATCGCTACGTTGAGATCCGCGGCAAGGTGATCGAGGTGACCGAGCAGGGCGCGCGCGACCACATCGACAAGATGTCGAAGAAATACCTCGGCAAAGACAAGTATCCGTTCGAGCAGCCGGGAGAAGTGCGCGTGCTGTACAAGATCGCGCCCGAAAAAGCGCACGGGATGTGACGCTACATGCCACCTTCGTCGGCCGAGGGTCCGTAGATCGCCGGCACAGGAACGTCATTCAGGCGCAGGTAGACGCCCAGCTGCGCGCGGTGATGGATGAGGTGGTTCATCACGAAGCTGCGCATCACCGCCGCCTTCGGCATGGTGAAGATCTTCCGTCCGCCGGCGAGCAGCGACCACGGCTTCATCCATTCATCGTTTTCGGCCGCCGCGATCGCCTTGCGCGCTTCGGCGGCATTCTTGTCGAAGATCTCCAGCAGCTCCTTCGCCGACTTCGCCACCGGATTCTGCATCGGCCCTTTGCCCGGCGGCGCGATGTCGAGCTCGCTCATGGTCAATGTGTTCACCGCCCAGCCGGGGATGTGCGCCACGTGCGTCGCCAATCCACCCATCGCCCACGACTTCGCGTGCGGTTTGTAATCGAACTTCGCCTCGGGTACACGCTCCAGCGTCTTACGCGTATTGGCCATCTCGTGGTCGAACTCGCCGAGCAGGGCATCGCTGATCTTCATGGGCTTCTCCTGAGGGCCAGATTCTAACGCTTCGGCGCCGCGTCTCCGAATACGCGCCGATGCTGCTCGAGGATGAAATTATCGGTCATGCCGGCGATGTAATCGCACACGGCGCGTGGTAGTGGCTCGGCTTTAGTCTTGGCGCGATAACTCGCCGGCAGGGACTCGGGACGCGCCACCCAATGCTGGAACAGGTCGCTGATCACCCGCTCGGCCTCCGCCTTCTCCGGCAGCAGCGCGTCGCTGAAGTAAAGGCGCTCGTAGAGGAACGCTTTGGCTTGCGAGCGCTCGCGGTCCACCGCTTTGCTGAAGCCGGCGAGACGTGTGGGATGCGCGCGGACGTCGCGCACGCTCGCGATGTTTTCTATAGACAGGCGCTCCTTTGTCGTCTCGAGCAGGTCGGTCACCAGGTGATCGAGCATGCGCTTGAGCGCGCCGTTGAACTTCAGTTTCTCGCCCGCCTGCGGATGCCGCTGCTCGGCTTCGCGATAGAAACGATCGAACACCGGCACGCGCTCGCGGACCTCGCGCAGCTGGAGCAGTTCGGCCTCGTAACCGTCGTCGAGGTCGGCCGTGTTGTAGGCGATCTCGTCGGTCAGGTCGATGAGCTGCGCCTCCAGCGGCGGGCGTTCATCGAGCAAGTACTCGGCGAGCTGCGGGAAAGTGCGCGCATCCCAGTCGCGCGAGTGCTTGATGATGCCTTCGCGCACCTCGAACGTCAGGTTGAGTCCGGGGAAATCGGCGTAGCGGGTCTCGAATGACTCCACGGTGCGGAGCGCGTGCAGGTTGTGGTCGAAGATCTCACCGTGCTCGCGCATGGCGGCGTCCAGCGCCCTCTCGCCGGCGTGTCCGAACGGTGGATGCCCGATGTCGTGCACCAGCGCGAGCGCTTCCACCAGGTCCTCATTCAGGCCCAACTGCTGCGCCAGCGTGCGCGAGATCTGTGCGACCTCGATGGTGTGGGTCAGGCGATTGCGGAAGTGGTCGGAGTAGCGGCGCGTGAAGACCTGGGTCTTATTCTCCAGCCGGCGAAAAGCTCGCGCGTGGATGACGCGGTCGCGGTCGCGCTGGAAGTCATCGCGGTAGGGATGCGGCGCTTCCGGATGCCGCCGCCCGCGCGACTCTTCGACGCGAACGGCATAGGGCGCGAGCATGCGGGGAGTTTAAACAGGTCGCAAGGCCGGCGAAAAGCAGATTCCTCGCTACGCTCGGAATGACAACCAAGAGAAGTTACTGCTTCTGCGGCGTCGCCGAGCTGCCTTCCTTGGCAAGCTTCACTTTGGCGGACTCGAGCTTCTTCGCGACCTTGGCCACGTCGCTCTGGTCCACTTCCGCGGGGACGGACTTGTTCCACTCGTCGAGTGCGCGCTCCCAGTGTGCGGCGGCGAGTTTGAGGCGACCCATCTTGTTGTAGAGATCGCCGAGGTGGTCCTGGATGGTGGCGTCATTGCCGATCTTCTCGGCGGCTTTGCGCAAGTTCTCCTCAGCGAGGTCGAGGTTGTTCATCTTGAAGTACGCCCAGCCGAGCGAGTCGAGATACGCGCCGTTCTGCGGGTCGAGTTCGACCGCGCGCTTGATGTAACCGATGGCCTCGTCAAGCCGCAACCCGCGGTCGGCGAGCATGTAGCCGAGATAGTTCAGCGCCATCGCATTGCTGGCGTCGGTGGCGAGAACCTTGCGGAACGTCTCTTCCGCCTGCTCGTACTTCTTCTGCCGCTCGTACATCGAGCCGAGGATGAAGGCGACGTACGCCTTTTCATCCGGCGAAGACGACATCGCGTCAGCCTTCTGGATGGCTTCTTCCGCGTCTTTCCAGCGTTTCAGGCGGCTCTCGACCTGGGCGAGCGCGATCCACGTCTCGCGGTCGTCATTGTCGCCCTTGAGCAGCGACTTGATCTGCGCCACCGCTTCGTCGCCTTTGCCCGAATCGGCGAGCTGGCCGGCGTACACCCGCTTGAGATCTTTGCTCTGCGGCATTTTTGCGACGGCCTCAGCCGCGACCGCAGTTGCCTGGTTCCACTGCTTGACCTCGCGATACGTCTCGATGATCTGGTCGTAGCCGCGCGCGGCGTTCTCCGGGCCGAGGTCGAGGATCTTGCGAAACGTATCGACCGCGGGCTGCGTCTTGCCGGCTTCGCGATAGATCAGCCCGAGGCGCTCGAGGAACACGGCGCGGTTATTGCGCTCGGACGGCGTGTAATTCGCCGTGGCCTTGGCGGTGCGCTGCAGCATGGTCTGCAGCGTGGTGACGGCTTCATCGTACTTACCCTGCGCTTGCAGGATGAGCGCGCGGTTGTAGGGCACTTCGAGCGAATCCGTGACGAGGCCTTCGGCGCGCTTCAGCGCTTCGAGCGCTTGGTCGAACTTGCCGTCGCGGCGATAGATCTCGGCCATGCGCAGCGCCGCCTGCGCGTCCTGCGGGTCTGCGTCAGCGATCGCCTTGTACTGCTTCAGCGCCTCTTCCGTTTGGCCGTCGTTCAGCAGGTTCTGCGCCAGGCCGCGGACGGCGTCGAGGTTCTCCTTGTCGACATCGACCGCCTTCCGATAAGCATCGATCGCCTTCTTGAAGTCTTTCTGCTGTTCGTAGGTGAAGCCCAGCGTCTGGTAGATCTTGCCGCTGCGCGCATCTTCCGGGATGGCATTCAGCGCGGCCGTCGCCTTATTGATGTTGCCTTCGTCGGCGTAGAGCAGGGCCAGGGCCGTGACGGCGTCTTCGCTGCGCGGGTCAAGCTCGACCGCACCCTTGAATTCGTTCTCCGCTTTCAGCAGATCGTTATTGGCACGGTAGAGACGGCCGAGCAGCAAGCGGTTCTCGATGCTCTTCGGTTCCAGACGGACGATCTGTTCATACTGCTCGATGGCCTGCTTCAGCATCTCCTGCGACTGGGTGCCGCCCTGCATGTCGCCGAGCGACCGCAGATAGATGCGGCCGAGCAGCTTGCGCGCTTCCAGGTTGTCGGGATTCTTCTTCAGGATGTCTTGCGCTTCGACGACGGCGTCGCGGATGCGTCCGCCCTTGGCGTACAACTCGGCGAGGGCGGCGGTCAGATAGGGCGAGGTCGGGTCGTTCTCGATGGCGAGGCGGTATTCCTCGATGGCGCGCGTCACGAACTCGGCGCGGCCATACATCGCGACCAGCTCTTCATAGATATGCGCCAGCGAGAAGTGATAGTAAGCAGCGGCCCGGTCGGGGGTTTTTGCCGGGGTCGGGTTCGATGGCGTGGCCGAAGGTGTGGTCGCGGGCGCTGTGGCTGCCGGCTTCGCCGGCGCGCTCTTTGGCTTAGCGTCCTGGGGCTTCGCCTGCTGGCTGAACAGCGCCGTGGTCGCAAAAATAAGAAGAAGAAGGATTGCCGCTGACTTTTTCATCAAGCCCCTATGGAACCGACACTGACCCTTCCACCATTGGATGCGGTGGTACGAAGCGGTGTTCCCTGATTGTAACGCCATTCGAAGAACGCGCGGCACACGAAGGTTTGCGTCGGGGAGGTTGCCTACTCGAAAGCCATTCTCAGCTTGCGGGCGGTGCCGGAAATGGGATCGGAAGCCGCACGCAGCAGGCCAAAGAGGAGCAGCGCGATTACCGGCGCCAGCAGAAGGGCAGCGGCGCCCGGCCCACTAGCATAGAAGAAAGCAGCCGCCAGACGCAGACACATCGCCGAGAGGGTCATCGTGAGTAGCGCGACCACATCCACCTGCAACAGAATGATCACCGAGACGGCTGCCAGCGCCATACTCGAGGCCAGATCCGTCAATACCTGCACGGCGCCGAATTCCGGCAGGGCGAGATCGAGCAGTGCGCGGAACACCATCACCATACAGACCGCAGCCGCTGCATTCCGCGTGAAGCGCCGACTGATACCCACAGGGAAGACGGAGCTGAGGAATACACCCGTGAGACCACCGACCGCTAGCAATACCGAGACCAGCGGCGTCCACTGCGCCAGCACCGGAGATGGGTCCGTGTCCAATGCAAATGCCTTCAGCCCAGCCGACGCTGCCGCCCAGCTAAGCAGCGTGAGACCAGCGCCCAGCACTGCTCCCCAGGCAAGGCCGCGCAGGACCGAAAGACCAGCGGCACGCGCTGCAGGCGTACCGCTGCGGACCAGTCCGGCCAGCGAAACGCGCGCTTCCGGCAGGCCGCCGGCCAAGTAGTAATCCGACACGCGGACGGCGGCATACATCACCGGGACACCCACGCCCAACAGCACCAAGTCGCCAATGATGAGGAAGACCATCGGTCCCGCATTGGGCGCGGCTGACACCGCCTGGACGAGCAGGCCGGTTCCTATGGCGATGGCTGGGAAGACGGCCGCCGGCCAGAGCATGCGAAATAGCTTGCGGGCAAAGAAGAGGAACAAGAGGAAGCAGACAAGGGCAAACCGGAGCAATCCGCCGATCTCGCGGAACACCGGCGCCGGCGCCTTGAACACGCCTGCCAGCTCATCGCCCACGATGTGCTGCCCCGCTTCCACGCGGCGGTTGGTCACCCAGAAGCGCAGGCGCGATCCATCGGCCAGGCGCCACTCTAC
>CAYWSH010000038.1:22065-25630 GCA_964460655.1 uncultured Terriglobales bacterium
GCTGCCATCACGTCATTGCGATCATTCGGATAAGTGGTGACGACCCAACTGCGCGCCCACGCATTCGGCGTGTTCAAAGCGGCGCGCAGGCCGCCGTGGTGGACCACCAGGTCGAAGTGGCGCATCCGGCTAGTGCCGCCACGTACACCGAAACGCAAGCCGGAGAAGTCGACACTACGTTGGCGCAGCAATTCCTTCGTCTTGCTGAGCGCGTCGTCTTCCGTGATCTGCGGGCGTAGCGCGCGGTACGGCGTGCCTGCCCCGACGGCGAACCACAGTACCGGGACGGCCAGGATGGCGAGACCCGCCGCGATCCAGTCGCGCCGTGACCAGGTCAGCAGGCGCGCTGGTACCACTTCGCTCGCACCGGAGAGGCCGGACTCGGCCAGCGTCATCTGCGAGCCCAGGTCTTCGACGCGTCGGAAGCGCTGCTCCGGCTCGAACGCGAGGCAGCGCATGAGCGCCGCTGAGATGTGCTCTGGCACGATCTCATCCACTTTGTGCGGCGCGGGTGGCGGCGTAGTGAAGGACCGTGCGCCCGGCGGATACGCGGGCGTGCCGGTGAAGAGCTCGTAGAGCACGAGGCCCAGCGAATAGATATCGGAGCGCGCGTCGACGGCGCGTCCTTCGGCCTGCTCGGGAGCCATGTACATCGGCGTCCCGGCGATTGCCATGCCGAGGTCGCCCACGTTGCCCGAGCGAGCGATGCCAAAATCCATCAGCTTGGCGTTGCCCGCGCGGTCGATCATCACGTTCTCGGGCTTCAGGTCGCGATGGATGATGCCTTGTGCGTGCGCTTCGGCGAGCGCGGCGCAGATCTGTTGTGCCACCTGCACGCATTTGCGCAGCGGCAGCCCGCCGAAGCGGTTCAGCACGTCGCGCAGACTGTCGCCCTCGACGAATTCCATGGCGATGACCGCCGTTTCGTCGAAGCGCAACAGCTCATACATGCGGCAAACGTTCTTGTGCGTGACCTTGCGCGCCAGGCGCAGCTCGTCGCGGAAGCGCTCCATGACGCGCGCGTCGGCGGCGATCTCGGGATTCACCACCTTGAGCGCCACCGTGTCCGACGTTTCGCGGTCCACCGCGCGATACACCACGCCCATGCCGCCGCGTCCGACCTCGGCCTTCAGGTCGTAGCGCGTGCTCAATCCGGTGATCTGCTGCGCCGCGATGAGCTCGGGGTTCTCCGCGCGCGGCGCGTCACCCATGGTGACGTCGTCAGGCGAGCTCTGGTAGGGGACCTTCTCGCGCTCGGGTTGGGGCTTGGAACCGGACATGACCGCTGGGAGTGCGGAAGGTATCGCAGATGTGGAAAGCGGTCAACGAAAAGACCTACAGGGAGGATGGGAGGAAGGGAGGAAACAAAGACCTCCTATCCTCCCTTCCTCCCTGTGGATGTTCTTGGGTTAGTGCCGGAAGTGCCTGACGCCCGTCATCACCATCGCCAGCCCCAGGCGATTAGCGGCGGCGACGACGTCGTCGTCGCGCATGGAACCGCCGGGCTGGATGATGGCTGTGGCGCCCGCGCGGGCGATCTCCTCCACGCCGTCAGGGAAGGGAAAGAACGCGTCCGACGCGGCGACCGTGCCCTTGATGGGCAGGCGCGCCTTCATCGCGCCGATCTTGCAGGAATCGACGCGCGACATCTGGCCGGCGCCGACGGCCACCGTCTGCCCTTCGCGCGCGTAGACGATGGCGTTCGATTTGACGTGCTTGCAGATCTTCCACGCGAAGAGCAGCGCACGCATCTCGGCGTCGGTGGGTTTGCGCTCGGTCGCGACCTTCAAATCGGCGTCAGTGATGGGACGGATGTCCGCATCTTGTAACAAGACGCCGCCGGAGACGTGCTTCAGCACCCACTTCGGTTCGGCAGCGGCGATCTCGACCAGGCGCAGGTTCTTCTTGGCGGCAAAGGCTTCACGGGCTTCGGGCGTGAAACGCGGAGCCGCGATGGCCTCGACGAAGAGCTTGGCTATCTCTGACGCCGTCTCCCAGTCACATTCGCGGTTCAGCCCGATGACGCCGCCAAAAGCCGAGACCGGATCAGCTTCGAGCGCGCGTTTGTAGGCGTCGGCGAGCGATGCCCCGGTAGCGGCGCCGCACGGGTTTGTGTGCTTGATGATGGCGCAGAACGGCGGCGCATCAGGACCGAAGTCCTGCGCCAGTTCCCACGCGGCCTCCAGGTCGACCAGGTTGTTGTAGCTGAGCTCTTTGCCTTGCAATTGTTTCGCCGCTGCCACGCCGCGCCCGGAGCCATCCGCGTAGCTCGCGGCCTTTTGGTGCGGATTCTCGCCATAACGCAAGTCTTGGACCTTGGCAAAAGCGAGCCGCAGAGTGCGCGGAAACGCGTCGGCTGATTTCGTGCCGTCCTCGCTTAGCTGCTCGAGCGTCGAGGCGATCGCGGCGTCATACGCCGCCGTGGTCGCGAATGCCTGCTGCATCAGGTGCCAGCGTGTCGCGCGCGACAGTTCGCCGCCGGATTTCTCCATCTCATCGGCGATCGCGGCGTAATCGGCGGGCGAGGTCACGACTGCCACGTCCTGCCAGTTCTTCGCCGCTGAGCGCAGCATCGAGGGCCCGCCGATGTCGATGTTCTCGATCATCTCTTCGAGCTTCACGCCAGGCTTGGCCGCGGTCTTCTCGAAGGCGTAGAGATTCACCACCACCATGTCGATCGGCGCGATCCCGTGCTCTTGGACCGTGCGCGCGTGCTCCGCATTCGCCCGCCGATGGAGGATTCCGCCGTGGACCTTCGGGTGCAGCGTCTTTACGCGGCCGTCGAGCATCTCGGGAAAGCCGGTAAGGTCGCTGATATCGCGCACCGTGATGTCGGCATCGCGTAACTGCTTTGCCGTGCCGCCGGTGGAGATGAGTTCGACGCCGAGCTGCGCGAGCCGCTTGGCGAATTCGACGAGTCCAGTCTTGTCGGTGACGCTGAGGATGGCGCGAGAGATTTTGGGCATTTGGCTATTCGCTATTGGTTATTGGCTATTGGTAGCCGCGCCGACCGTGCTTTTCAATAGCCAAATAACCAATAACAAATAACCGATCGCTAGACCTTGGCTTTCGCCTTCAGCTTCACCGCGCCGTTCTCCATCTCGACCGAGTACTCGACGGCGTGGCAGCCGTAGTCCTTGCGGATCTGCTCGGTCTTCTTCTTCACAAAGCCCTTGAATGAGTCGAAGCCCGCCACGGGCGCCGTATCACCGGAGTTCTTGCGCGCTTCGAGCAGCGCGTTGTAGAGCGACTGCACCTTGTCGGGCTCGGCCTCGGCGTCGGAGCACGCCATGCGGTAGGGCTGCGCCTCGGCGGGCTTGTCTTCACTCATGGCCGCGGCCGCGCTGCGCTCTTCCATGGTGCGCATGCCCTGGATGCCGAGCGCCGCATCTTGCGGACGGCGATAGCCCTCTTCTTTGATCTTCAGCTTCTGCCGCCAGAGGTCGCTGAACAGCGCATAGCGCTGCACGATGGAGTTGTAGCGGAAGCGCTGCGCGAAGCTGAGCTTCGAAGTGTCGCTGTATTTCTTGACGAGCGTTTGCACGCGCCATTCGGAATCGGTGGG
>CAYWSH010000039.1:0-23813 GCA_964460655.1 uncultured Terriglobales bacterium
AGAGCGCGGCGCCGATCTGGTTCAATTCATGGATCTCATTCGCCGCCAGCGACAGGCGCTCGGCAAACTCGCGGCGGGTGGTCTGCAGGTGAATATGATCGACGGCGTTGTCGATCATGCGCTCCACCAGCGCCGCCGGGGTATGCACCGGCAGATATGCGAAAACTACGCCATCGAGGCGCGCATCCTGGAAACGCGTGTTAGAGAGCGCGATTACGCGGACGTTGGGCAGGCGGAGACGCGCAAAATTGTCGTCCAGGATGTGCTCGGACGAAATCACGCAGACCCACTCGCTGCGCGCCAGGTCCTGTTCCAGCGTATGGAAGATGACGCGCCGATAGCGCTGCATCCCGGTCGTAGCCGCGCCGGCGGCGTCATCACCCTGGAAATAAAGGACCGCGGGCAAAGGCGCCAACGCAGGCTGCGGCCGGGGTGTGGCGATCGTCGTCATCAATTACAAGGGCGCTCTGGGCGCCTAGGAGCAGCGGGGAGCTGGCGGCGCAACTATATCAAAGAAACGCGCGCGCAGAGCGGCTTTCAGCGGCATTCAGGTGCACTTTGGTGATGGTGGGAGAGGCTCTACGCTTCACGCTCTACGCTTCACGCCAAAGCTGATGTTACACGCCAGCGCCGGCTGCAAGGCTATCGAGATAGCCCCGCAACATGCGCCGAATGTCCATCAGCTGACCATTCACAGCTTCGTAATCTTTGGGCTGCAACAAGCTGAGGTCGCGCGCGATCAATAGGTGACACGATAGTTCGCTGGCTGAACCGCTCGAGATTTGCGTAAAACGATGCGATTCGCCGTCGCTCTCTCTCCCGCAGCCCTCCGCCAGATTGGCCTCGATCGATACTGCGGCACGACGTATTTGCGACGTCAGGCCGTAGAGTTCATCTTTAGGGAACTTGGCGGTCAGGCGATACAAGTGCAACGTTAGCTGATGCGCCGCCTTCCAAACGCGCAAATCCATGAAATTCCGCATAGATTCTCCGAGGGAGTTGGATTCAAAGCGGCAGAGGTTATCGTGAGCGCGCTGCGCAGTAAAGCGGAAGGCGTAAAGCGTAGGGCGTAGAGCGTAATGCGTAAAGCGCTGTCACGCTTCCAGGACGTTCTCTTCCTGGTCGCGATTCGCCTCGTCGATGAGGCGAAGGCCTTCCATCAGCAGGCCCTGGGTCGAGCGGGTGGTGGTCTGGTCGGCGCTCTTGCCGGTGAAGTCGATGGTGAAGTTGCCACCGCTCCAGGCCAGGACTTTGTAGACGGCGTCGTCTCCGCGCTTCGGCCCGTAGACCGCGTGGTTGATCTGCCCATCGGCGAAGAACAGCTCGCACCGGTCGGCGCCGTTGGTCAAGGTGAGCAGGCAGCTTTTGTGGCCGAGCTCGAGCGACTGCAGCAGGTCGATGACGTTCATCTGCGCCAGCGACCCGCGGAGGACAGATTCTCCCGGCGCCTCGCGCGCCATCTTCTCCAGCGAGATCTTGTCGATCACGCGCTTGATGCGCGCGACCGCGTCCTTCAGGAAGAACGGCTTCTCGATGACGTCGTCCACCGCATCCTGCACGCCTTTGAGCTTCTCGCCGATGTCGGCCTTGCTCGCCATCAGGATGAAGGAGATTTTCGCCGTCGCCGGGCGCGCGCGCAGCTTGGCCATCAACTGGCGGCCGTCCATGCTCTGCACGTTCAGGTCGCTGATGATGAGGTCCGGCGGCGCTTCGATGGCCTTGAGCATCGCGTCAGCGCCGTCATCGGTGGTGATGAGCTGGCCAAAACTGGCGAGCGCCTGTTTCAACATCCCCAGGATCATGGGGTTGTCTTCGACCAGCAGGATCTGAGTGTTGGACGCCATCGCTCTACCGCGGTTGCCGCTTGTAATCCCCGCTCTTGCCCCCGGTCTTCCGCTGCAAAACGACGTGCCGCACCTCGATGCCTTTGTCGAGGGCTTTGCACATGTCGTAGACGGTCAGGGCGGCGACGGCGGCGGCCACGAGCGCTTCCATCTCGACACCGGTGGCGGCCGTAGTAGTTACCGTTGAGGCAATAGCGACGCCATTCTCGCACAGCTTGCAGGTCACAGCAACGTGCGAGAGCGGCAGCGGATGACACAACGGGATCAGCTCCGCCGTGCGCTTGGCGGCTTGGATGCCCGCGATCCGCGCGACTTCCAGGGGGTCACCCTTGGGATTCTGCGGCAGCGCGCGCAACACCTTCGGCGACATCGCCACGAGCGCCGAAGCCTCCGCGGTGCGCTTCGTGGGCGCCTTGGCCGTGACGTCCACCATGCGGACGCGCCCCGCGCGATCGTAGTGCGACAACTTCCTTGCCATCGGCGCGATTGTAACGTGCTAACGGGGAATCACCGCGACGTCTTCGCCGGCGGGAATGCGCTCGCGGTCCGGAGGTATCACGATCCAGCAGTCGGCACGCGCGACGGCGATCATGTCGCCCGAACCCTGCCAGGGCGCCAGCTGCACGGTCGTTGCGTCAAGTCCGCCGCTGAGCACGCCGGGCAGGAAGCGCGTGAGCCCCGTCTTCGTCTTGATGTCTTTCGTCAGACGCGCACGCAAGTAGCGCAAGGGCTGCGGTCTTGTGCCGCTCAGGCCGGCGAGCAGGGGTCGCGCGAACAGCTCGCAGCACACCATCGTCGAGACGGGATTGCCGGGAAGACCAAGAAAACAAGTTTCGCGCTTGGCGTTTCGAGTCTCGCGAACGCGGCCAAAGACGAGCGGTTTGCCCGGTTGGATGGCGACGCTCGTGAAAAGGAACTCGGCGCCGGATTCGGCGAGCGCCGGCTCCACCAGGTCGTACTTCCCTGCGGAGACGCCACCGGTAATGAGCAACAGATCGGCGGCGAGACCTTGCTGCAGCAGATGGCGCAGTTGCTGCGGCTCGTCGGGCGCGATGGGCAACTGAACCGGCTGTGCACCCATCGCGGTAAGCTGCGCGGCAAGCGCATAACTGTTGGAGTTGCGTATCTCGGCCGGTCCGGGCGTGGCGGCGATGTCCACGACTTCGTCACCGGTGGAAAGGATGGCGACGCGTGGCGGACGATGAGCCAGCACGTCCGTCTTGCCGATCGAAGCCGCGACCGCGATAGCGGCTGCATCAAGGCGCATGCCGTGCGCCAGCACTACGCTGCCGGCGCGCGCTTCGGCGCCTGCGGGAACAATGTTTTCGCCCGGAGCGACGCCGCGTTCAACAATAACGAAATCACCTTCCTGCCGCGTGTACTCGACCATCACGACCGCGTCGGCGCCGGGCGGCGCGGGCGCTCCCGTCATGGTGGCGACTGCTTCGCCCGCGCGAACCGCCAGCTTGAGCGCCGCCGGATCGGCGCCCGCGCGCAGCTCGCCGCTGACGCGCAGCTTGGCCGGTAGCTCTGCCAGATCGGCGGCGCGCAGCGCGTAGCCATCGCGCATGGCGCGCGGGAAGGGCGGGAAGTCGCGGTCGGCGACCAAGTCTTCGGCGAGGACGAATCCCCGAGCGTCGAGCAGCCCGTAGCGCTCAGGCTCGGTCGCCTGCAACGCAGCGGCGTGCTGCTCAACGAGGCGGCGCGCTTCGGCGAACGACAAAGTCACGCAGAAAAGATAACAAAGCCCGGCCGAGAACGGCCGGGCTCCATTGCTGACAACTGGCAACAGCCAACCGACTACTGGCTTACTGCGGCGGCTTCTTGCTCGTGCTCTTGCCGGAGCTGCGCGTGCCGTACGTGGTCTGGATGGTCTGGCCGAGGAACTCAAGCGTCGCCTTAGCGGTGTCCGCGTACTTGCCCGTCTTATCGAGCTCTGCGCACTTGGTCAACGCCTCGACCGTGCCGGGTGCGGGCGTGACCTTGTTGGTGGTGGGATCGGTCTTGGCGAAGTTGAGCAGGTTGTTGCCCTTCTCGCAGTAGGCCTGGGCACGGGTCGGATCTGCGGCAACGGCCTTATCGAAGGCGATGTTGGCAGCTTCAAACTGTCGTGTGTTCGTCAGCACGGCGCCCTCATTGAAGTAGTACATGCCGGCGTTGGAGGCGTCGAGCTGCGCTGCGGTGTCGTATTCCTTCACCGCTTCGGCGGTCTTGCCGGTGTTGGCGAGCGCCTGCCCAAGGTTGTTGTGATAGCCGGCTACGCTGGCGCAGGGGGTCTTCGTATCCGGCTTGCCCTCAGCGCAGATCTGGAGCGCCTTCGTATAACCCTGTGCCGACTTCTCGTAGTGCGCGGTGCGCGCTGCCGCGTCCGTGGACTTGCGCGCTGCTTCCAGCTCGTAGTTCCCCCAGACCGCATAGATCTGCGGATATGGCGGATTCGTGGCCGCGGCATTCGCCATCAGGGTCGCTGCTTGCTCGGCGCTGCCGCCGTCTGCGGCCGTTTTGGCCTCCTGCATGGTCGCGTTCAGCGACTTGATGTTGGTGTTCTCGGCTTCGACCTTGGCGGCCTCAGCTTTCTGCGCCTCGAGCTGCTTCTTCTGCTCTTCGGTCAGCTTCGGCTGCTGCCCCTGCTGCGTCGGCTTGGCGCCGACCGAAGCAGCTTGCGCCGCTGCGGCTTCTTCGGCGAGCTTGAAGTCGAGGACGTTCTCTTCCTTCTGCAGCGTGATCAGGACGTTCGTCAGCTTGTAGAGTTCCTTGCCGTCCTTGGTGAGCACGACGTCGTACTTTCCCGACGGAAACCCGATTGAAAAGTAGTTGCCCTTCTTGTCGGTCTTGAGATCGCGCTTGGCGCCGGTCTCGGTGTTCTTGAACGACACGACGCCACCCACGATCGGTTCGCCCTTGGTATCGAGGCAAACGCCCTTGACGGTCGTGGTGGCCTGCGACCATGCCGGCAGGCTCGCGAGCGCCACGAGCAGGACGACGGTGAGTGTGATTGCGATCTTTTTCATAAATGTGACCTCCAAGAATCGTTGTGCGGCGCGCAGCGGCTCATCCGGCCTCCGCGACCGGAGCTGCGCGCTCGCTGCCAGGCGCATACGGGATCGGGTCGTGCGCTCCGGCAGCCGCAAAGGCACGCAGGCGCAAAACACAGCTTTCACAGGCGCCGCAAGCGCGATCTTCGCTGCTGTAACACGACCACGTTAAATCGAAGGGCGCGCCCAATTCAAGGCCACGCCGCACGATCGCGGCCTTAGACATGGCGATGAGCGGCGTCATGATCTCGATCGCGCCTTCCCGCGTGCCGGCCCGGATGACCTCGCTGAACGCGCGGTAGTACTCAGGGCGGCAGTCCGGATACCCGGAGCTGTCCTGCTCGACCGCACCTATATAGATGCGCGACGCACCGAGGACCTCGGCCCAACTGACGGCGGCGGCCAGAAAGTGCGCATTCCGAAAGGGAACGTAGGTGATGGGTATCCTGCGGCCGATGTCTTCGCCCGCTTTGGGCACGGCGATGGCCGAGTCGGTCAGGGCGGAGCCGCCGATCTGCGCGAGCGCTTCATTGCGCAGAATGAGACGCTGGCCGATCCCCAACCGGTCGCAGATGGCGTTGAATGCCCGCCGCTCGCGCGCTTCGGTGCGTTGCCCGTAGCTGACGTGCAGCGCTGCCGTTTCCCCGTCCCGCCGCGCCAGCGTGGCGCAGACCACGGAGTCCATGCCGCCAGAAAGCAGCACAACAGCGCCCGGACGCGGGGGAGACGTGCCCATTGTCAGAAAGATTCTACTGATGATTAGATGGGCGTGCCCGCCGAATGCTGCACGATTGTTAGACCTAGGCGACAAACTTCAGTAACAGCCAGCCGTTCAGCGCGGCGATGAAGATGGCCGACGTCCACGCCAGCCCTTTGAGCCACGCCGGGTTCACGAATTCGCCCATCTTGCGCGCATCGCTGGTGAACACCACCAGGGGGAAGACGGCAAAGCTCAGCTGCATGCTCAGAACCACCTGGCTGAGCACCAGCAGCTTCGCCGTGCCACGCTCGCCGTAGATCGCGGTCACGAACACCGCCGGAACGATGGCGAGCAGGCGAGTGATCAGGCGTCGCAGCCACGGCCGCAGCCGGATGTTCAGAAACCCCTCCATCACCACTTGGCCGGCAAGGGTGCCGGTCAGAGTGGAATTCTGCCCCGAAGCCAGCAGCGCGAGCGCGAACAGGAAGCTGGCGCCGCCGACGCCCAGCAACGGCGTCAGCAGGCGGTACGCGTCCTGGATCTCGGCGACCTCGTTGTGGCCGGTGCGGTAGAAGACCGCGGCCGAGACGACCAGGATGGCGGCATTCACGAAGAACGCGAGCATCAGTGCGACCGCGGAATCGATCTGTCCGTACTTGATGGCTTCGCGCTTGCCTTCCGTGGTCAGGGTGATTCGCCGCGTCTGCACGATCGAAGAGTGCAGGTAAAGATTGTGCGGCATCACGGTGGCGCCGAGGATGCCGATGGCGATATAGAGCATGTCGCGGTTCCGCGCGATCTCCAGCGACGGAACGAACAACCCACGCGCCATACCCGCCAACTCCGGCCGCGAGAACCAGACTTCCAGTCCGAAACAGACGCTTACGGTCGCGACCAGCGCGATGACCAGCGCTTCGATGTAGCGGAACCCCTTGTTCTGCAGCGCGAGGATCAGCAACACGTCGGCCGCCGTAAGGCAGACGCCCCATATCAGGGGAATATGAAACAGCAGTTGCAACGCGATCGCAGAGCCGATGACTTCCGCCAAGTCGCACGCCGCGATAGCGACCTCGGCAAGGATCCAGAGCGAGAACGTTACGCCCGGACGGAAGTGGTCGCGGCACGCCTGCGCCAGGTCGCGGCCGGTAGCGACGCCGAGCTTCACGCACAGGCTTTGCAGCAGGATGGCCAGCAGGTTGGAAACGAGAATGACCGACAGTAGGCCGTAGTTGTAGCGCGAGCCGGCAGCCAGGTCGGTGGCCCAGTTGCCGGGGTCCATGTAGCCGACGGCGACCAGGAATCCAGGACCAGCGAAGGCGAGCATCTTGCGCCCGACCGCCGCGCCCTGGGGCACAGGCAGCGTGGCGTAGACCTCCGGCAGACTGGGCGCGCCGGGAGGAAGTCGCCAGGGTTGGTCCGAGGCATGCATGCCGGACCCTAGATTAATTAGCTAGAGTAAGGAGTGTCAAGTAAACTGTAGTTAACTAGCCGCACGGGAGGCCATGGCCCGTCCTATCCACACCTTCTCGGCAGCGGGACCGCCGAGCGAGACCGCTCCGGCGTCGGTCTGCAGCGTCAGGGTCTGGTCGTAATTGCGGGCAAGGACGCGCAGGCGCGCTCCGGGGCGCACGCCACGTGCATCGAGGAACTCGAGTAGTTGGCTATCGCGTTCGTACGTGCTGTTCACGCTGTACTGCTTGCCGACTTCCGCTTCGGCGAGGGGCCGCAGTCCGTGACTGCGGCGCTTTGCCGGCGTCTCGGGAAGGAATCCATTCCCGTGCGGACACGGGCCCCGGCGGCCCAATCGCTGGATGAGCTTGGCCTCAAAGTCGGCCGAGACCGCGTGTTCCAGCCGTTCGGCCTCGTCGTGCACCTTGTGCCACTCCATGCCGAAGAACTCCGACAACATGCGCTCGATCAGGTAGTGACGGAAAGCGAGGCGGCGTGCGATCTCGCGTCCGGCGGCGGTCAGGCGAACGGTGCCGGCAGCCTCCACCCGCACGAGCCCGTCTTTCTTCAGGCGGCGCAATGCCATGCTGACCGCGGGCGCGGAGACGGAGAGCCAGCCGGCGAGCGTGGCGGCGATGACGTTGGTGCCTTCGCTCTCAGCTTCAAGGATCGCCTTGAGATAGTCCTCTTTGGAGACCGTGATCTTCATTGCCGTGCATTATAACCGGCAGTTAACTGCGGTTAAACGCTTCCGTGCTCCGGGCGATGCTCCTGCCCCGAGTGGCGGCGGTACGGCCGTCCTGCTAGGCTGGCGGCGATGAAAGTCCTGGTCCTCGGCGGCGGCGGGCGCGAGCACGCGCTGGTGTGGAAGCTGCGGCAATCGCCGCGCGTCCAGGAGATCATTTGCGCGCCGGGGAACGGCGGCATCAGCGCGCTCGCCCGCTGCGTCGGCGCGGACCTGAGCAACGCGGGCGACATCGTCGAACTCGCCCTGCGCGAGAAACCGGACTTGACCGTGGTGGGCCCGGAACTCCCCCTCAGCGCGGGCGTGGTTGACGTCTTTCAGCAACGCGGCTGGCCCGTCTTTGGGCCGACGAAAGCCGCGGCACGCCTGGAGACGAGCAAAAGCTTCGCCAAGGAGTTCATGCTTCGGCATCGCATTCCTACCGGACACTTCGCCACCTGCGCGAACGACGCTGAGTTGCGCGATGCCCTGGCGCACTTGCATGCGCCGGTCGTCGTCAAGGCGGATGGCCTCGCTGCGGGCAAAGGCGTCGTGATCGCAAAAACGAAAGAAGAAGCGGCGCAGGTCGCCGGCGAGATGCTCAGCGGCGCCTTGCTGGGCGACGCGGGAAAGCGCGTCGTGCTCGAGGAATTCCTCGCAGGCGATGAGCTGTCGTTCCTGGTCATCAGCGATGGTGAGCGCGTGGTGCCGCTCGCGGCGGCGCGCGACCACAAGCGGCTCGGCGACGGCGACACCGGCCCGAACACCGGCGGCATGGGCGCCTATTCCACGGACAAGCTCCTCGACGCCAACATGACTGAGTGGCTGCTCACCCACATCGCGCGGCCGGTGGTCGCCGGCATGAAGGCGGAAGGCAGTGAGTATCGCGGCGTACTGTATTGCGGCCTCATGCTGACCGTGCGCGGGCCGATGGTGCTGGAGTTCAACTGTCGCTTCGGCGATCCGGAGACCCAACCGATCCTGCTGCGGCTGGAGAGCGACCTGGTCGACGTCATCGAGGCGGCGATCACCGGGCGGGCGAGCGCGGGCGACATGCGCTGGTCGAGCGACGCCGCGGCGTGCGTCGTGCTCGCGGCGGCGGGTTATCCCGGCAAGCCGGAGACGGGAAAACTGATCAGCGGCCTGGAGCAGGCGGCGTCGTTGCCCGGTGTCCAGGTCTTCCACGCGGGGACGATGCAACGCGCCGATGGCGTTTACACCTCCGGCGGGCGCGTGCTCGGCGTGAGCGCGCGCGGCGTGGACCTGGAAACGGCCGTGCAGCACGCTTACGCAGCCGTGGCGAAGATCACGTTTGACGGCATGCAATTCCGCCGCGATATCGGCAAGTCAGCTTCCTGATGGGAACGGTCATGTCCACCTACGCGGATGCGGTGGAGCGGCTGTACGCGCTCGGGCATGAATTGGCCCGTACGCCGGCGCACAAGTTCGACCTGGCCCACATGCGTGTTCTGGCAGCGGCGCTGGGGCATCCGGAGCGGCGCTTCGCTAGCGCGTTGATCGCCGGCACCAATGGAAAAGGCTCGACGGCGGCCACGCTGGAATCCATCGTGCGCGCCGCCGGCCACTGCACCGCGCTGTACACGTCGCCGCACCTGGTGCGCGTGAACGAACGCATCCGCATCGGCGGTGAAGCGATCAGCGACGCGGAATTCACCACCGTCTACAACCGCATCGAGGAAGTGGCGCGCGCGCTGGTCGCGCAGGGTGAACTGCCGCACACGCCGAGTTTTTTCGAGATGCTCACCGCCATGGCGTTCGAGTACTTCGCCATGGTTGGAGTAGAGATCGCCGTGCTCGAGGTCGGGATGGGCGGGCGGCTGGACGCGACGAACATCGTGGAGCCGAGCGTCAGCGTGATCACCGACATCGCGCTCGACCACCAGAAGTTCCTGGGCGAGACGATCCCGGAGATCGCGCGCGAAAAAGCGGGCATCATGCGCCGCGGCGGCACGGTGGTGCTGCTGCCCCAGCATCCGCAGGCGAATGACGTGCTCGGGAAAGTTGCGACGGAACTCGACACGCGCGCCGTGAGCGCTGTGCCCTACGTTCCGCCGACATCGCCCGGCGCCGAGGAGATATGCGGCAGCTATCCCTTGCTGGTCCTGGGCGAAGAGATCAAGATCGAGTCGCCCCTGGTCGGCCGTCATCAGCTGCGCAACGTTGCGCTCGCGATAGCGTCCGCAATCGAACTCAGATCATCCGGCTTTGCCGTCGATGCGCAGGCGGTCGAGCGCGGCATCCGCGAGACGCGCTGGCCTGGGCGCTTCCAGGTCCTGTCCGGAGCACCGGCGATCGTCCTCGACGTAGCGCACAATCCCGCGGGTGCGTGGGCATTGCGTGCGGCCTTGGCCGAGCGCTTCGGTGACCGGCGTCTGGTCTTCGTCTTCGGCGCGATGCGCGACAAAGCGATCGGCGAGATGTCGGAGATCCTGTTCCCGCTGGCCGAAGCCGTCGTGGTGACGCATGCGGAGACCCCGCGCGCGGCCGGCGTAGAAGAGGTCCGCGCCGCAGCCGCCCGCACGGCGGCGACAATCGAGGCGGCGGACCACGTGAGCGCCGCAATGGCGCGCGGCCGCGAGCTGGCGGGAGCGGGGGGCGTTGTCGTCGTCACCGGTTCGATCTATGTGGTGGGTGAGGCGCTGGTTGCTCTCGGGGTAGAGACGTAGCTCCGCTACGTCTCCCTTGCGCGCCGCCACGAGACGTAGCAAGCTACGTCTCTACATGAGAGTCCTTCTTGCACTTCTGCTGATGTGCGGCTCGGCCTTCGCCGACGAAATGACGCTCTACGAACTGCTGCCGCCTGAGACGCATCAGTTCGCCATCACGTATGACGTGAGCCAGACGCGCGAGGGCGCGCGCTACTTCTTCAATCCGATCAGGCCGGGGTCGGTGGCCACAAAAGAGCGCGTCATCGACCGCGCCACCGGCAAAGAGCTGAAGTTTGAAGCCGTCAGTGGAAAAGACGCAAAGACCACGGGCTTGGTGAATCCCGCGACGAAGGACGACGCCGAATTCATCAAGGTGACGCTGCCCGCGCCGGTGGCGGCCGGCGGCGGCACGCGCATCCGTATCTTCAAGACCTACACCGACGCACCGTCGTATTACCTGAATCCCGACGGGCTCTTGGTCTTCGACCGGCCGCTCGGCATCAAGCGCAACGTCGTGGTGCTGCCGAAGGGCTGGGAGCTGGTCGGCTGCGCGTCACCCGCGATAGTGAGCACCGACGCTGACGGCCGTGTGCGCGTGAGCTTCGTGAACGACCGTGACGACCAGTTGCCGGTGAAGATCACGGCGCGGAGGCTGCCATGAGGAATCGCTTCTTCGCGGCCGCGGCGTTGTTCGGAACGCTCGTTGCCGGCGCGCCGATCTGTGCGGTCGCGCAGTTCCATCGTGCTGACCAGGACCGCGAGATCGCCTATTGGCTGCTCGATCCGACGACGCACCAGTTCAAGATCGCGCACGAATTCACCGTGACGCGCGTCGGGCAGAAGTACGTCCACAGCTTCGTACGCAAGGGGAGCACCGTGTCGCCGGACGCGAAGATGTTCGACGCCGATTCCGGCAAGCAACTCAAGACGTACACCGTTCCCGGCAAGGATGTAAACGCGCTCGGCTACTACCCGAATCCCACGGATCCCGATTCCGTCGTCGTACAAGGCGAGTTGGGTGGCGCCATCGCGGAGGGCGAATCACGCCGCGTCCGCGTGGAGGAGACGTATACCGATGATGTCGGCTACACCGAGAAGAACGGCGAACTGAATTGGACGCGCACGCTCGGCCGGCCGGTGAACCGCGTCACGCTGCCGGCAGGCTGGATGTTGAGCTCGACGAACACGCCGGCCGTGGTGACGCTCGACGCGGAAGGCCGCGTTACGCTGCGCTTTGTCAACATCAGGAACGACGAACTGGCGGTGACGATCAAGGCGAAGCGCCGGCCGAAATAGCGCATCGAAGGTAACGTTCTCGCCCCGCCGCAGCGTTGCTTTTCGCCCTTTGCTGGCATATCGTTACGCGCATTCGGAGCTCCGTTCCGCAACGTCCCTTTTTCGGCCTCCGGCCGAGACGGATCCGCGTCTTGCGGGTTCATGGATGAGTGGCGGAAAAACCACGCGCGGGCTCGTTGCCGAGGTCACAGATGTCGTCTTCGTACGGCGTTGAGGCACTCCTCAAGCAACGAGCCGACATCGATAGCGAGTTACGGAAGCAGAAAAGTCCCGTAACGGTGATGTTCACGGACCTCGCGGGCTCGACCTCCTACTTCGAGAAGTACGGCGACACCGCGGGCGTTGACTGGCTCGACAAGCACAACAAGATCGTCATTCCCGAGGTGCAGGCGCACGGCGGCATCGTGGTCAAGACCATCGGCGACTCGGTGATGGCTTACTTCAACGACGCCGTGAGAGCGGTGACCGCCGGTCGCGTCATCCAGCAGAAACTCTTTGAGAAGAACGCGCAGCTCGCCGCCGAGAGCCAGATGCACGTGCGCGTGGCGCTGCACCACGGCCTGGGCTATCTGAAAGGCGGCGACGTCTTCGGCGACGTGGTGAACGTGGCCGCGCGCATCGCCAAAGCGTGCCTGCCCGCGCAGGTGTTGATCTCGGAAGCGGTGTATCACGCGGCGCAGTCCGGCGCCTTCGAGTTCACCGCCGTCGACGCGGTGCAGTTCCACGGCAAGTCGTCGAAAGAGAACCTCTTTGAGGTGATGTGGACCGACGCCGAAACTTACGCCGAGCTACGGCGCAAGTTCCCCGGCAAACCCCAAAAGGCACAGGCGCAAGAGGCCCTGCCGGAAGGCCGCTACCAGGTGCTGAACGAGCTCGGCCGCGGCGCGATGGGCGTGGTCTACAAGGCGTACGACCGGCTGATCGGCCGCGTGGTGGCGATGAAGACCATCCCCATCGAGGTCGGTGACGACGCGGACAAGCAGGCGCTCATCGACCGCCTGAAGCAGGAGGCGCGGACCGCCGGCATCCTCGACCATCCCAACATCATCACGGTGTTCGACGTCGGCGAAGAGGCGGGCATCTTCTACTTCACCATGCAGTACGTCGAGGGCCGCGCACTCTCCGACATCCTGCGCGAAAAAGAGCTGCTGCCGTTCAACAAGCTGCTGGAGTTCGCCGACCAGATCTGCGGCGCCGTCGGCTTCGCCCACAAGGCGGGCATCATTCACCGCGACCTGAAGCCTTCGAACCTGATGCACACGAAGCAAGGCGCCATCAAGGTGCTCGACTTCGGCATCGCGAAGTTCGGTGACGCGGGCCTCACCAAAGCCGGCATGGTCGTAGGCACGCCAAGCTATATGGCGCCGGAGCAGGCGGCCGGCAAGCGCATCGATTTGCGCGCCGATATCTTTTCGCTCGGCGCCATCTTCTACGAGCTGTTCACCGGCGAGCGCGCTTTCAGCGGCGATAGCACCACGGCCATCATCTACAAGGTGCTGAACGAGGACCCGATCCCGCCATCGGTCATCGAGCCCACGCTGCCGCCGAGCATCGACTACATCATCCGCCGCGCGCTCATGAAAGACCCGCACAAGCGCTTCCAGACGTGCGAAGAGATGCGCGAAGCATTCAAGAACCAGGCGCTGCTGTCGTCGCTGCCGGCGAACATGAAAGAGACATTCGTCGTCAGCCCGAACACGCCGCCGCGAGCGCCCGCCGCCCCTGCGCCGCCCACCGCGACGCAACTGGAAGCGCCGCCCCAGGCCTCGCGCAGCGGCAAGATGCCGGCCAGCGGCACCGGGAAGATGTCGGCCACGGGCAAGATGTCCGCGACCGGCAAGATGGCGCGCACCGGCACGCGCATGCAGGCCATACCACGTGGAGAGCGCACCGGATCGCTCGAGATCGAACCGGTCTACGACGAAGCCGGCGAAATCGCATCCGACTTTGAGCTGCCACCGCAGCCGGAGAGCTCGCCCATTTGGAAGTACGGCGCCATCGGCGCAGCGATCGCCGTCGTGGGCCTGCTCGCTTACACCTTCTGGCCGGCGAAGACCGCGCCCAGCGCACCACCGGCGCAAGCAACGCAGCAGGCGGCTCCGGCCCCAGCGCCAACGGCGCCGACAGTGACGCAACCAGCCGCAACCCAGCCGGCGCAGCCGACCGCCAGCACTCCGACGCCGGCGCCTGCAACACGCGCTGCGGAAAGACCCGCGCCCGCAGCGACTTCGCCGAGCGCACCGCCGCCCTCTGCTCCCGCAGCGGTCGCACGCGCCTCCAATCTTGCGGCAGCGCGGCGCGCGGCGATCGCCGAGCGCGTCCAAGGACGTCCGTTGCGCCAGCGCCTCACCGATCTGCGGAACGATCCCGAGTTCCAGCGCCTCTCGCCGGACGAGAAGAAACAATTGCTCGACGAGGTCTTCCCCGCTTTCCGCCAGATGACGCCGCAGCAGCAGATGAACGCTTTGGCGCGCGCGACCGAAGACAAACAGGAGCGCCAGACCGATCGTGCGCAGGCGAAGGAAGAGAAAGCCGACACGCCGGCTGCCAGCGACGACTCGATGCCGTACGACACCGAGACCTTGCTTGCCATTGCGAATCGCTATGCGGGCAACGGCAACTACAAGCTCGCCATCGCTACCTTCAATCAGGTGCTCCGCCGCGAGCCGCGCAACGCCGCCGCCCGTGAAGGTCTGCAGAAGGCGCTCGACGCCCAGAAACTGCAGCGGTAGTCGCACGCTTCTCGCTTGACGCTCCCACGCTCTCCCCGTTTAATGCCCTATTCGTCCCCATCATGCCCCAGCCGATTTCTGCCGACGAACAGAAGCGCCTCCTCGGGGCCGCAGCCGCGGCCATGCAGCGCGCTTACGCGCCCTACTCCAAGTTCCTGGTCGGCGCAGCGGTGCTGACGGAGAGCGGCCATGTCTACACCGGTTGCAATGTGGAGAACGCCTCCTACGGCCTGACGAATTGCGCCGAACGCACCGCGATCTTCACGGCGGTCGCGGCCGAAGGCGCGGGGCTGAAGCTGCGCGCGGTCGCGGTGACCAACGCGCAGAACGTGCCGTGCTCGCCGTGTGGCGCCTGCCGTCAAGTGATCCACGAGTTCGGACCGCAGGCGACGGTCGTGTACCAAGGTGAAAAAGGATTCGTCACGATGTCCGCCGCCGAGTTGTTACCGTCGGGGTTCACCTTGTCATGAGAACGGTCGACCTGATCCGCAAGAAGCGCGATGGCGGCGAGTTGACGCGCGACGAAGTCGCGGCCATCGTCAACGGCTACACGCGTGGCGATATCCCCGACTACCAGATGGCGTCGTTCCTGATGGCGGCGCTACTCAAGCAGATGACCGGCGGCGAGTTGGCCGCGCTGACCGAGGCGATGCTGTACTCCGGACGCGTACTCGATTTCTCCGACCTGCCCGGCGCGAAGATCGACAAGCACTCATCGGGCGGAGTCGGCGACAAGACGTCGCTCGCGCTCGCACCGCTTGCGGCTGCCGGCGGCCTCTACGTCCCGATGATCAGTGGCCGCGGCCTCGGCCACACCGGCGGCACGCTCGACAAGCTCGAGGCCATCCCGGGATTCAACGTCAACCTCACGCTGCCGCAATTCTCCGCCGTGCTGGAGAAGCTCGGTTGCTGCATGATCGGCCAGACCGCCGAGATCGCGCCCGCCGATAAGAAGATCTACGCGCTGCGCGACGTCACCGGCACGGTCGAGAGTCCGTACCTCATCTGCGCGTCGATCATGAGCAAAAAGCTCGCCGAGGGGATCGACGGCCTCGTGCTCGACGTAAAGACCGGCTCCGGCGCGTTCATGAAGTCGGAGGCGGATTCCGTCCACCTTGCCGAACTCATGGTGGATACCGGCAAGCGCATGGGCAAGAAGATGCTGGCAATGATCACCGACATGGACCAACCACTCGGCGTGCTCGTGGGCAACTCGCTCGAAGTCATCGAGTGTATCGAGATCATGCAGGGCAACGGACCCGCCGATCTCCGCGACCTCTGCATCGAGACCGCAGCACGCATGTTCTATCTCGGCGGACGTATTGCGAGCCTCGCTGAAGGACGCAAGCTGAGCGCGGACCTCATCGCCAACGGCAAGGCGCTAGAAAAGTTCATCGCGATGGTCAGCGCGCAGGGCGGCGACGCCACCGCGATCGAGCGTCCGAATCGCCTGCCGCATGCGCGCGCAAAGATTGACGTGGCCAGTCCGCGCTCCGGCTACGTGGACTCCGTCATGTGCGAGTGGATCGGCACTGCGTCCGTCGTACTCGGCGGCGGCCGCGAAAAGAAAGAAGACAGCGTCGATCCGGCCGTGGGGCTCACCATCCACAAGAAGCCGGGTGACGCGGTAAAAGCTGGTGAGCCGCTGGTCACCATCCACTACAATGCCGAATCGCGCCTCGAAGAAGCGCGGCAGCTCATCACAAAAAGTTATCGCATTGAAGATGCCGCGCCCGGCGCACGCAAGCCGCTGGTGCGCCGCGTGATCGGCGACGCAGCAAATTGATCTCACCGCGAGGTTGACCTGCATGGGCCGTTTCGTCGGTGTGCTGGGCCTCCTGACGATGCTCGGGCTGGCCTATCTCTTCTCCACGGACCGCAAAGCCATCAAGCTGAAGACCGTTGCCTGGGGCGTCGGCTTGCAGTTCGCGCTCGCCGTGTTCGTGCTGAACGTCAGCTTCGGCCGCACCATGTTCAAGGCCGCGGGCGATGCGGTGACGAAACTGCTCTCCTACAGCTATGCCGGCTCGGAGTTCGTTTTCGGTCAGCTCGGCAAGGCACCGTGGGCAGCGCCAACCGTCACTGACGCCGCCGGTGCGAAGCAATCGTTGTTCATCTTCGCCTTCGGCGTACTCCCGACCATCATCTTCATCTCTGCGCTGTTCGCGCTCCTTTATCACTGGGGCGTGATGCAGATCATCATCAAGGCGCTGGCGCGCTTCATGACGTGGCTCATGGGTGTTTCGGGCGCCGAGTCGATGGATGTGGCTGCATCCATCTTCATGGGGCAGACGGAGGCGCCCCTCAGCATCCGACCGTTCCTGCCGAACATGACGCGCTCCGAACTCATGACGGTCATGACCGCCGGAATGGCGCACGTCAGTGGCGGCATCATGGGCGCGTATATCGCCTTCGGCGTCGAGGCAAAACACCTGCTGACGGCGGTCATCATGACTGCACCCGGCACCATCTTGATGGCGAAGATGCTCGTGCCCGAGACCGAGCAGCCGCTCACCGCGCCCGGCAAGGGCAAAAAGGTCGAGATCGCCGAGGACGAAGCCGACAAACACGCCAACTTCCTCGCCGCCATCTCGCGCGGCACCGGCGACGGACTGAACCTCGCCATCAACGTAGGCGCCATGCTGATCTCGTTCCTCGCGCTCATCGCGTTGACCAACGGCATCCTGGGCTGGGTGCACGGTTACGCGGCGTGGTTCCCGGAGAGCCTGCAGCGCATCTTCGGCTGGGTGTTCTCGCCCATCGCGTGGCTCATCGGTATCCCTTGGCAGCACGCGCCGATCGTCGGCGGATTGCTGGGCACGCGCATGGTCATCAATGAACTCGTCGCCTTCGGCATGCTCGGTCCGATGAAGGAAGTGCTGGGCGACCGCAGCTTCACCATCGCAACGTTCGCGCTCTGTGGCTTCGCAAATCTCAGTTCGATCGGCATCCAGATCGGCGGCATCGGGGCGCTCGCGCCGAATAGGCGCAACGACCTGGCGCGCCTCGGCTTCCGCGCCATGTTGGCCGGCACAATGGCGAACCTGATGTCGGCGAGCATCGTAGGATTGCTGTATTAACGAGCTCTGGTAAGTAGTAGCCGAATACCAAGAGATGTCATCCTGAGGGCGCGGTTTGTGCGCCCGAAGGATCTATGTATTTCTCGGCGGCGAAAGAGAATGTTCGTTTACATCCTCACGAATCGCTCCAAGAAGCCGTTCTACACCGGCGTTTGCCGAAGTCTTCGCAAACGTACATGGGAGCACAAGCAAGGAATCTTCGAAGGTGCATATACTTCGCGCTATCGCCTCGATAGGCTCGTCTATTTCGAGCGATTCGAATCGTCGATTGCGGCGATCACGCGCGAGAAGCAGATCAAGGGCCTCACGCGCATCAAAAGATGCAGCTTGTCGTTAGCATGAACCCCACATGGAAGGACTTGAGCGAGGGCTGGTACGAAGACATGGTTTGGGAGTTCCGCGGCCCGCATAAAAATACATAGATCCTTCGGGCGCACAAACCGCGCCCTCAGGATGACGGTTCTTTTACTGGCTTATGGGATCTGCCACGAATTCGTCCTCCGACTTCGATCGCGCTTCCTCCGCCGCCGACTTCATTCTGGCGAAAACCGCGTTGCGCCCGCGCGTTGCGCTGGTGCTCGGTTCGGGCCTGGGCGCCTACGCCGACACGCTGACCGATGCGGTGCGCATCTCGTATTCCGACATTCCCGGCTTTCCCAGCTCTACGGCAGAAGGACACGCGGGCAAGATGGTCGTGGGCAACGCCAAGGGCGTGCCGGTCGCTACCATGCAAGGGCGCGTGCACTTCTACGAAGGCCGCTCGATGCGCGAGATCACGTTCCCTATGCGCGTCTTCGGTCGCATGGGTTGCAAAGCCGCTATCCTGACGAACGCCGCCGGCGGCATCAACGTGGCGTACGGTCAGGGCGCGCTCGTGGTGATCAAGGACCACATCAATCTCTTCGGCACGTCGCCGCTGGTCGGGGAGAACGACCCGCGCTTCGGTCCGCGCTTCCCCGACATGACTTACGGCTACCACAGGCCGTATCGCGAGCTGGCGCTGGCGGAATTGCGCAAGCTCGGAGCGGGCGCGCATGAAGGTGTCTACGCCGCGGGCGCTGGACCGAACTACGAGACGCCGGCCGAGATCCGCTACCTGCGCACCATCGGCGCCGACATGATCGGCATGTCCACGATCCCGGAGACGATCGTGGCCGTCCACCAGGGGATGCGTGTGCTGGCGATTTCATGCGTCACTAACATGGCCGCAGGTATCCTCGACCAGCCACTGAAACACGAGGAAGTGCTGGAGACTGGACGCCGCGTGCAGGGGCAGTTCATCGCGTTGCTGGAAGCGGTGATCCCGCAGATCGCGCAAGACGTGAAATAACCGCGGAGACGCGGAGTCGCGGAGGCAAGCGTGAGGCTGGCGAAAGCACTGTTATGGGTAGTTGCGATCGCACTCCTGTTGATTCCCACGTACGCACAAAAGGCGAAGCGTTCGGCGCGCAAGACGCAGCCCAATGCCGCGCAGAAAGCGAAGCCGCCCGCGCCATCGCCGACCGAGGGCAAGAAGCAGATCCGCCTTTCGACCAGCAAGATGCTGTACGAACCGGTGCTCGGCGCGCCGCAGCGCACGAACGGATTCCCGGCGACGATCGCTTTGAGTCCTGATAAGCACTACGCCGCGCTGCTCAACCAGGGCTATAGCACGCCTGAGTCGCGTTACCTGCAATCCATCGCCATCCTCGACCTGCAGACGAACAAGCTCGCTGATTTCCCCGATGAACGCCTCGGGCATCGCTCCCACCAGAGTTATTTCTACGGACTCGCATGGTCGGCCAAAGGCGATACGCTCTACGCGTCGTTCGGCGCCATGGACGATCCCACCGGCAGCAAGCCGGGCAGGACGGGCGCGGGCATCGCGGTCTATCACTTCGCGAATGGCGCGCTCACCGTGGACCGTTTCCTCAAGATCCCGCCCACTCCTCTGGCGGCCGGGAAGCGGCGTCCCACGGCGTTCAAGAACACTGCTGTAGGAAATGTTCCCGTGTATCCCGCTGGATTAGCTGTTGTCCCGTCGGCGCGCGGAGAACGTTTGCTGATCGCCGATCACTACGGCGATGCGGCGCTGCTTCTCGACGCCGCGACCGGCGACGTCGTGACGCGTTTCGACCTCAGCGCGCACAACTGGATACCCAGCGAGTTCCCTAAGGCGGTCGCCGTCACGCGCGACGGCAAGCGCGCGTGGGTGACCCTGTGGAATGCGTCGCGCGTGGTCGATCTCGACCTGGAACAAGGCAAGGTCGCGCGGCGCGTGGATCTGCGGACGCGCAAGACGGAGACGGAAGCCGGTTCGCATCCCGCCGCGTTGCTGCTGAGCCGCGACGAAAAGCTTCTGTTCTGCGCGCTCGCCAATGACGACATGGTGGCGATGATCGATACATCGACCATGAAGGTCGTACGTGTGCTGAACACGCGCCTGCCGTTGCAGCAGTACGGCGGCGTCTATCCCATTGCGCTGGCGCTGAGTGACGACCAGCGCAAGCTCTTTGTGGCCGACGCTTCCGCCGATGCCATCGCCATATTCGACGTTCCGCCCGCAGCGCCGCCGAAGGCGCCTCCAGTGCGCCCGGCACGCAAGGGTCAACCTGCCGAGCCGCCAAAGGAATTCAATCCCTGGACAGCGGCGACGCGCGCCATCGGCTTCATCCCGACCGAGTGGTACCCGGCGGCCCTTGCGACCGTCGGTGATCATTTGCTGGTCGCCTGCTCCAAGGGCCAGGGCACCGGGCCAAACAATGCGAAGTGGAACACGCGTGAGGGAACGGTCTCGCCGCAGCGCATTTATCCGTACATCCTGGCGCTGGTCGCCGGTTCGATCGCGCGCATCGACTTGCATGAAGCCGCGCCGCAACTCCCGGCGCTTACGCAAGAGGTGATGGAAGCCAACCTGATGACGGGCCGCATCGGTGCATTCGCCTTTGCCAGCGGCAAGAACCCCATCCAGCACGTCATCTACGTCATCCGCGAGAACCGCACGTACGATCAGATCTTTGGCGACATCGCGGAGGCCGACGGCGACAAGGAACTCGTGCTCTACGGCGAAGACATCACGCCCAACGCGCACAAGCTGGCGCGCCAGTTCGGCGTGCTCGATAACTTCTATGTCTCGGGTGAGGTCTCGGGGGATGGCCATGTGTGGTCCACCGCCGCCATCGGCAGCGATTACACGGAAGCGACCGTACCCGTCAACTACGGCAACGCGGACCGCACCTACGACTGGGAAGGCCAGGTCCTGAACGAACTGCCCCTTGAGCAAGGCATCCCCGACATCAACGAGCCGAGCACCGGCTACCTGTGGACGAACGCGGCGCGTTTCGGCGTGACGTTGCGCATCTACGGCGAGTACGTCGCGTCGAAGTGGTGCAGCGGACCGGAGAAGATCGAGCGTTCGACCGACTCGCCCGAGCAACCGGGCGAATGCGGCAACAACATCAACCAGGGCGAAGCACTGCCGGCGAATGTCGGCGATCCCAAGGGCGGACCGAGTCCGTGGCCATGGCCCGTCCCGAAGTTTGGTCCAGGCGCCGCGACCAAGCCCGAGATCCGCGGGCACTTCGATCCGCGTTATCCCGGCTTCAATACCAGTTATCCCGACCAGCTGCGGATGGACGAATTCCTGAACGAGTTCGGCGGATTCGTGCGCGCACGCCAGGAAGGGCGGAAGGCAGCGGAGTTGCCGCGACTGGTCATCGTCCGCCTACCGAACGATCATACCGCTGGAACCAAGGCGAAAGAGCCAAAACCAGCAGCCTCGGTGGCCGATAACGATATTGCGCTCGGCCGTATGGTCGAGGCGATCTCGCATTCGCCGTATTGGGACGACAGCGCGCTCTTCGTCCTCGAAGATGACGCGCAGAATGGCGCCGATCACGTGGACGCGCATCGCAGTCCGGCGCTGGTGATCAGCAAATATTCGCCCAAGCAGGCGGGCGTGTTCGTGGAGCACAACTTCTACACCACCGTGAACTTGATCCGGACCATGGAAGCGCTGCTCAGCCTGCCGCCTATGAACAATAACGACGCACGCGCCGCGCTGATGACGGCGCTGTTCAACGGAAAGGGCGAGCAAGCGCCGTTCACCACCGACTATCGCAATCGCGACAACGGCTTGATCTACGAATCGAATCCCGAGAATGCGCCGGGGGCGAAGGAATCGGCCCTGATGGATTTCTCCGAACCTGACCGCATTGACGCTGACCTGCTCAACGCCATCCTCTGGCGCGCAGCGAAGGGCGATGTGCCGATGCCGGCGCCGAAGCACACGATGGTGCCGCGCGTCGCGCATCGGCGAGATCGCGACTAGCGCAACTTTGGCTGCCGGATTGCACCTCCTCCTTGCAGGTTATTGGGGTGGGCTCCGGCGTGGGGCAGAGCGGCAGGCTTATCTGTAGCCTTTGCAAGCTTTTGCGATTTGCTTCCCCGCACTGTCGGCTCCCCGGTTCTTTCGCTTTTTCGTAGGGCTGAGTGGGGCCATTCCATCCGTCATAGAAGTTCAGGAGCTGGGGCCGGCATTCTTTTCGATTCCTTCACGGTTCGCACCCGCACCGGCGCGAGCCTGATACCAGGAGGGGACCTTGGCCACAAAACGCGCAGGGACATGCCTACTCTTGTTGGCGGTCGCGGCCTTCGGGTTATTCAACCTGGAGGGTTGTGGCGATGCCGCCTTACTCCAGGCCATCACTAACCTGAACGGCACGAACGAAGTGCCGGTGAACACGTCGGCAGCCAGTGGACGTGTGACCATTACGCTGAACGAGGACAGCAGCGCGCTCACGTACACCCTCGAGGTCACGAACATCAACAATGTCACGCAAGCACACCTGCATTGTTGTGCCCAGGCCGGCACGAACGCGGGTGTGGTGTTGTTCCTGTTCGGGCCGGTGGCGGGCGGCGGTGGAGCGTCGAATGGCGTGATCGCCAGCGGTACCAAGACCGGTGCAGACCTGATCGGATCGATGGCGGGCCAGCCACTCCAGGCCCTTATTGACCAGATAAAGCTGGGCAATGTCTACGCCAACGTGCATACGCAGTTGCCCGGCGGCGCGGCCGGTACCCCCGGCAATCTGCCCGGCGGCGAGATCCGCGGCCAGGTCGTCTTCAAAGCGCAGTGAAAGGAAGAACAAGCATGAAGAAACTCGCCCTAGTCCTTCTGCTTTGCTTGCCCGTCTGTGCGTGGGGACAAAAGTATGAGCTGTTCGGTGGCTACTCTTATCAGCGGATCGATTCCACCGGCTTCGTGAGCAACATCAATGCGCACGGCTGGGATACGTCGCTCACGTACAACTTCTTTCATCCGTCGGTATTAGGCACCGGCGGCACATTGGGGCTGGAGTTCGATCTCGCCGGGCATTACGCCAAGCCGACGATCACCGGCGTGAGCGTCGATATCGGCGAGCACACGTTCATGGCGGGACCGCGCGTCGCGGTGAAAGTGTTCGGTGTGTCGCCGTTCGCGCACGCACTGTTCGGCGGGAGCCGCATCACGCAGACCTCCACCGGCGGCAAGACCGTGAACACTGATACGTCGCTCGCCGTGGGCGGCGGGCTCGACGTCAGCCTCATACCGCACGTCTCCGTGCGCTTGGGGCAGGTGGATTATCTGCGTACGACGTATCGCGACAACGGTCACACGAACATACGCGTGGCCGGAGGACTGGTGTTCAAGTTTTAGGGGACTCACCTTGGACCTGCGCGCGACGCGGTGTCATCTTAGGGCCACCGCGACGCGCGCACCCAGGGTGAGAGGGTACGGGCTCACTTCTTCCGTGAGCCCGCCTTCAAAGCGGCCATCATCTTCGCTACGCGCCGCTCGCGCGTTTCTTCCTGCTTCGCATCCGTGATCGCGAGAACGTGTTCCTTCTGACAACTATAAGAGAGCTTCGACCAGGTTGCTTTCGCCCGCGCGTCGGCATGGATGATCTTCTTCAACCACGGTGGTACGGTGACCACACGCGGCGCGTCGTCCCGCTCCATGACCACGATCACCACGTCACCTGCCTTGACGTTGGCGGCGGCACGCAGGCTCGCATTCACCACCATGCAATGCCCCGAACCCATGTTCATCAGCGACGAGCGGAAGGCCGCGCCGTTGATGGTGCCGCGTACGGGCACGCGGGCTTTCGTGCCGAATGTCTCCGGCACGTCGAAGGGCGGGCGCAGCCCGGCAGTTTCCATGCCCGGAAGCCCGAAGAGCTTCACCTTGAACTTGATCGGTTTCATTTGCGCCGCCATAGGTGTCTTAGAACTTCTTCGCCGTGATCCGCTCGGTACCGAGATAC
>CAYWSH010000040.1:0-23458 GCA_964460655.1 uncultured Terriglobales bacterium
CTCGCGGAGGCGTTCAAACGCCTGCCGGACGTCCATCTGCCACCGCGCACCTGTATCGAACTGGCGCCCGGCACGTCATTCCTCACCATGACCTGCGACGACACCGGCCTCGATGTCGCCGGCATCAAGCTGGCCAGTGTTTCGCCACAAGCGGGTGTGCAGGCGACATATTTCTTGCTCGACCGCGCCACCGGCGCCGTTCGTGGCTCACTGAGCGCTAACTGGCTCACTGACGCACGCACTGCTGCGACCTCGGCGCTCGCGACCGATTGCCTCGCACGCGGCGACGCCAAGACCCTCACGATCTTCGGCACCGGACGTCTCGCCCGTGCGCACGCCGAGGTACTGCCGCTGGTCCGCAAGTTCGAGCGCATCCTGATCGTCGGCCGCAACACCAAAAAGGCAGTCCAGTTCGCCGGAGAGATCGAGCACGCCGGGCCGGCCGAGGCCGAATCTGCCACGCGCCTTGCCGACGTCATCTGCTGCTGTACCACGTCGCCCTCACCGCTCTTTCGCGGCGAGTGGCTCAAGCCCGGTTGCCACATCAACGCGTGCGGCGCCTTTCGGCCGCACACGCGCGAGACCGACGATGAAACGGTGCGCCGCGCGCGCATCGTGGTCGATACCTACGCCGGTGCCCTGGCCGAAGCCGGCGACCTGCTCGTCCCGCTGCGCAACAAGGTGATCACGCGCGACCGCATCGTTGCCGATCTGCACGAACTGGTCACAGGCAAGAAACAAGTCCTCACGAATGCCGATAACATCACGCTCTTCAAGTCGGTTGGCTGTGCGCTCGAAGATCTCGTCGCGGCGAGTCTGGTCATGCGCGCCGCCGAGCAGCGAGATCCCTGAGTGCTGCGCGCTGGGGAGTTGTGACTTCAGTTTGGGATCGAGTGAGCGTCACGCCATTACGGCGCGCAGCATTGCTTTGCGCTGGCAGAGCGCTTCGATCTTGGCTTGCAACTCGTGCGCCTCGAACGGCGGCGTGATGACGGAATGTTCGGGCAGGTCGAGCACCGCGAGCCGCTGCTCGGCGCTGCCGCATATATAGAGGAAGGCGCACGCGGGACGCCGGTCTTCCATCGCTGCCGCCAGTTCGCGCGCGCTCATGCCGGGTAGCACGGTCTCGGTGAGGACGACGTCGATCGCGCCCTCGTGCTGGTCGCTGATCTGCACCGCTTCGAGCGCGTCCTTCGCCTCCAGCGTGGAATAGCCCAGCATGCGTAGCAGACCACTGAACATCGAGCGTAATGCGGCCGTGGTCTCGACCACGAGCACGGTGCGCACCACTCTTTCCTTCTCTGCCTCAGCGGCCAGCGTGGCCGGGGCGGCAACCGCCTCGCTGATGAAGCGCGGGATGTAGAGCGCGAACGTGCTGCCTTTGTCGACCGTGCTCTCCACCCCGATGTAACCACCCATCTGCTTGACCGCGCCGTAGACCATCGAGAGCCCGAGCCCGCTGGAGTCTTTCTTCGTGGTGAAGTACGGATCGAAGACGCGCTTGCGCGTCGCCTCGTCCATGCCTTTGCCGGTGTCGCTCACGATCAGGACCGCGTAATAGCCGGAGCGCGAACCCGGATGTGCGCGCACGAATTCTTCGCCGAGGGCCCGCGCTTCCGTAGCGATCGTGCATGTACCGCCGCCGCGCATGGCATCGCGCGCGTTGGCCACCAGGTGCATCACGATCTGTTCCATCTGGGCCGATTGCACCCGCACGCTGGGCAGGTCCGTGCCTTTCTGGATGACCAGCGCGATGCGATGGGTGAGCAGCGGCGTGATCAGCGGCACCATCTCCTCGATCTTGTCGTTGAGGTTCACCACCTGCGTCGTCACCGAGAGATGGCTGGCGAACGCCAACACCTGGCGGCTCAGTTGCACTGCTTCGCGCGACGCCTTCTCGATGTGCTCCAGGCGCTGCCTGGTGGGATGTTCGGCGCCCAGTTCGCTCAGCGCCAGCTCGCCGTGCCCTTTGATGACCGCCAGCAGGTTGTTGAAGTCGTGCACCAGGCGGCCCGTCATCGAGCCGACGATCTCCATGCGCTGTTTCTGCTCTTTCGACGCCGCCGCCTTGTTCACCTGCTCGACCGCGGCGCCGGTCGCCTTGTCCTGATAGAGGGCGCGGTCCGCGCGGGCGACGAGTTCTTCCGCCGTCTCGCCCTTCTCGTGCTCGGCCCAGCCCGCGGAGAACGTCAGCGGGACCGGGCACTGCGCCGTTGCTTCGCGCAGCCGCGCCAGAGCGTGCGGCACCGCGTACGACGAACATTCCGGCAGCACGACCATGAATTCATCGCCGCCCATCCGCACCGGCGTATCGGAGCTGCGGACCGTCTTCTTCAGTGCGCGCGCGAACTCGCGCAGCGCCGCGTCGCCGGTGGCGTGGCCGTGCGTATCGTTCACCTGCTTGAAGTCGTTGAGGTCGAGCAGCAGCAGCGTCAGCGGGAAGCGCTGGCGCTCGGCGCGCCCCATCTCCGCCGGCAGATGCTGGTACGCGAAGCGCCGATTGAACAGTCCGGTCAGCGGGTCGACCACGGCGAGTTGTTCCAGCAGCTCGGCGCGCGTCTGCAAGGCGGCCATCAGCGATATCTGTTCGGCCAGGCGGTGCCGCAGCCGCTTGATCAGCACCTGCTGGTACAACGCGAAGACCGAGAACAGCACGACCAGCCCAAAGAGGCCGCGCGCGCCCAATTGCAGCTCATTGATGAGGTCGATGTCGCGAATGCCGAACAGCGTGGGCAGCGTGAGCGTGATGGCTGCCACGCCCATCAGCACCAGGACGACGATGGTCGAGACCCACAGGAACCAATCGCGCCGCTCCAGCCGGCGCAGCGAGACGCGGCTTTGTTCCGGGTCCGTCGATTCGATCACGATGTGCGGCGTCGTCGGCATGCAGGCTTGGCCAAGCCGAAAAAGGCCCCAGAATTGTGCATCGTATCCCGACACTTCCAGCGCTCAACAACGAAATGTTGCGCCAAGTTGGGCCGGAATCTCATTTGCAACCTGCTGCGTTACAATGCGCGGCTCATTTCCCAAGGAGTCCGCATGCGCGCGCGCATTACCATCGTCTCCGTTTTCCTGCTTGCCGCAACCCTCGCCGCGGCCGCCGTCCAGTCGCCCTCCGAATTCCTCGGTTTCACCGTCGGCGCCGACAAGCAACTCGCCGACTACCACCAGATCGTGCGCTACTTCAACGCGCTGGCGCAGCAGTCGCCGCGCGTGCAGCTCGAGCAGATGGGCCAGACCACGCTCGGCAATCCATTCATCATGGCGGTGATCTCGAGCGAGCAGAACCTAAAGAACAAAGCCCGCTATCAGGAGATCACGCGCAAACTCGCCGACCCGCGCGGACTTTCGAAGACCGAGCTCGACGCGCTTACACGCGAAGGCAAGGCCATCGTGCTCATCACCTGCAACATCCACTCGTCGGAGATCGGTTCGAGTCAGATGGCGATGGAGTGGGCCTATCAGCTCGCCACCACCAACGATCCGGCGCTCCTGCAACGGCTCGACAACATCATCTTGCTGCTCGTGCCGTCGCTGAATCCCGACGGCCAGATCATGGAGACCGAGTGGTACCGCAAATACCTCGGCACCAAGTGGGAAGGCGGGCGGCTGCCGTACCTCTACCACCACTACGTCGGCCACGACAACAACCGCGACTGGTACATGCTCACGCAGAAAGAGACGCGGCAGATGAACCGCGCCGTGCTTGCGTGGCATCCGCAGGTCTGGCTCGACGAGCACCAGATGGGCTCGAACGGCCCGCGCATCTTCACGCCGCCGTACGCCGATCCCGTTGCGAAAAGCCTCAACCCGATGATCTTTCGCGCCGTGAACATGATCGGCACGAATATGCAATTCCGCCTGGAAGAAGCGCACAAATCCGGCGTGATCTACGGCTTCGAATTCGACGCTTACTGGCCCGGCGGGACGCGCAACACCGCGTGGTGGAAGAACATTTTTGGTCTGCTGACCGAAGTCGCTTCCGCAAATCTCGCTTCGCCGCTCGACGTCTCGCCCACGGAACTCACCGGCGGGCGCAAAGGCCTGGTCGAATACGGCAAGACCATCAACTATCCGAATCCGTGGCCCGGCGGCACGTGGCGCCTGCGCGACATCGTGGATTACGAACTCATCATATCGAACGCGCTCCTGGAGACCGTAAGCGAGCGTCGCGCCGACTACCTGCGCGGTGTCGCCAACCTGGCGCAAGCCGCCATCGACCAGGGCAAGCCGGGCGAAGCGTGGATCATCGCACTCGACCGCCAACACGATGCCGGCGCCGCCACGCGCCTGGCGCAACTGATGCGCGAGCACGGTGTCGAGGTCCGCTGGAACGCCGAGCGCCGCGAATTCATGATCCCGACTGCCCAACCCTACGGCGGCTTCGTCGCCGAGATGTTCAGCACGCAGCGCTATCCGGAGACGCGGCTCGTGCAGGGCAGTGATCCCGTTCCGCCGTACGACGTCGCCGCGTGGTCGTTGCCGCTGCTGATGGGCGTAACGGTCGAGAAAACCGCTCTTCCGAAAGACGTGATCTATCGTCCGGCGACCGACGCGAGCGGCACGGAAGGCAAAACGAATGCACCACAAGCCGCCGTGTTTGCGCTCGCACCCGAAGCGAACGACGCGACGCGCTTCGTGAATGCCGCGCTGAAAGCCGGCGCCAAAATCGAAGTCGCACGCGCGACGTTCACGTCTGACAATCGCAGCTTCGCGCCGGGAACGTTCTTAGTCAGCGGCTCGGGCCTCGACAAGCTCGCCGCCGACGCTCGCGTCACGCTGCAAGGCCTCGCGCAGCGCCCGCAGGTCGCTACGGCGACGCTGCGCGCGCAACGTGTCGGCCTGTTCAAGCCCTTCGTCGCGTCTGCGGACGAAGGCTGGACGCGCTGGGTGCTCGAACAATACGGCTTCAACGTCACCACGCTCGATAACGCCGCCATCCGCGCCGGCAAGCTCAACGAAAAGTTCGACGCCATCATCCTGCCCGACGCGAATGCCGGCGTCATCCTCAACGGCCGCCGCACGGGCGGCGCCAACGAAGATGCGGCGGCACGCGAATCCGAGCCATTCCCGCCGGAATACTCCGGCGGCGTCGGGCGCGAAGGCGTCGCGGCGTTGCGCCAGTTCGTCGACCAGGGTGGAACGCTCATTGCGCTCGCCGACGCCGGCGAATTCGTCGCTGAGCAGTTCACCGTCCCGGTGCGTAACACGCTGGCGCGCGTCCGCCCGGCCGACTTCAGCTGCCCGGGCTCGCTCGTGCGCATCCAGCTCGATCCGAATGACCCCATCGCCTACGGCATGCCACGTGAGACGGGCGGGTTCCTCGATGGCGCGGTCGCCTGGCAGACGTCCGTGCCCGGCCCCGACGTGCAGCGCAGCGTCGCCGCGTGGTATCCCGACGAAGCGCAGGACGTGCTGCTCTCCGGTTGGATCCGCGGCGCCGACAAGCTCGTGCGCCACGCCGCCGCAGCCACGTTCCAGACCGGCAAAGGGAAGATCGTTCTGTTCGGCTTCCATCCGCAGCACCGCGGTCAGAGCGAGGCGACGTACAAGCTGCTGTTCAACGCGATCAGGTGGTCGAGCTTCTAAACACTTCCATCCTGGGCGCCCCGGACGAGCGTATTCTGCTCGTCTGGGAAAGCACTCATGACGCACGCTGATTTCACTCGCTTGTTCGCCTACGACTCCTGGGCCAACGCGCAACTCGCCGACGCGCTCGCAAAGGCCGGCACGCCGAAGTCCATGCGCTGGCTCTCGCATGTTGTCGCGGTGGAGTGGCTGTGGCACGCGCGCATCGATGGCAAGCCTGCTCCGCTGCCCGTGTGGCCGGAACTCTCGGTGACGGAGTGCCGCGAGCACATCGAGCGGTTGGCGCAAACATGGAAGAAGCTGCTCGCCGGGGCACCCGACCTCGCCCGCGGCGCTTCTTACAAGAACAGCAAGGGCGAACGGTACACCACGCGGTTGGACGACATCCTGACGCACGTCACCATCCACGGCGCGCACCACCGCGGCCAGATCGTTGCCGAGATCCGCGCTTCCGGCCACGAACCGCCGGGCATCGATTACATCTTGGCGCAGCGGCAGGGACTATTCGGCTAGCCGAATAGATTCTTCGCCACGAACCACAGATTGGCGGGGCGTTCGGCCAGACGGCGCATGTACCACGCGTACCACGCGGTGCCGTAGCAGATAAAGGATGCGGTACGGTGACCTGCGGCGGCGAGCCGCCGCAACTCCTGAGCTTGGATGCCGTACAGCATCTGGAACTCGTAGTCGCTCCTCTGCAGGCCGCGCGATCCGGCGTGCTCGATGACGCGCGCGATGAGCGCGACGTCATGGGTCGCGATGACTGGCCGCACGCCGTGCCGCCGGCCTTGGTCGCCGAGCAGCGTCTGGCTCAGCACGAAGAAGTTCTCGTCGGTGTCGTGTTTCTTCGGGAAGGCGACGTTCGCCGGTTCCATGTATGCGCCTTTGACGAGCCGTATCGCCGGACCAAGCGGTAGCAGCGCCTCCAAGTCTGCAGGCGTCCGCATTAAGTAAGCCTGCAGGCACAGGCCGACGCGCCCTGAGCGCTCCCGCGCGCGACGAAAGAGCGCGATCGTCGCGTCGGTGTAGGCAGACGATTCCATGTCGATCCACGCCACCGTGCCGGGCGCAGCGTGTTCCACCACGCGCAGCAGGTTGCGGAAGCAGAGCTCACGGTCGAGGTCGAGTCCGAGGTGCGTCAGCTTCACCGAGACTTCTGCCGGCACGCCTGCCGCAGCGGCACGGCGCAGCACATCGACGTAGCGCTCGGCCTCAGCTTCGGTCGCTGCGGCGTCGGTCACGTTCTCGCCGAGCTCACTGAGCACGGCGCCGATGTTCGCACGCTGCAGCTCGCGCGCGGCGCCCAGCGCGTCGTCGAGCGTCTCGCCCGGCATGAAGCGGCGGACCGCGCGCTGCACGAAACGGTAGTGCGGCACGTGCGCCTTCAGCCAGGCATTCTGGCTGGCACGGAGCAGCGCGCTACGCAGCAAGCTCACGGCGTCACGATGTCGCCGAACGCCGCCACGAACTTGTCGAGCGGCAGCGAGAACACGCCGTCGGGACTCGGATGGTTCGCCCAGGGATTGCGCAGCGTCACGTTGCGCGCGTGCGCGTCGTAGCGGACGACGGTGTAACAGTGGTTGTGGACATACCACGGCTGGTCCGCCGCGGGGACCGGCTGGTTGGCGGCGCTCAGTTTGTAGTAAGCGCTGCTGCTGGTGCAGGCAGCGGCGGGAGCGTGACTGTTGGCCGTACTCGCCAGAAAACGGGCGGTGGCGTCGCCATCGCCGCGCGTGCTGAATGGCCGGCTTGAGCCTTTCAGGGTCTGCATGACCTTCTGCGGCAAGCCGCCCTGCGAAACCACGCGATACGCGCCGAAGAGTTCGCCGTTGGTCTTGACCATCTCGCTGATGGAATCAAAGAAGCCCTGCGTCTCGATCATGTCGAGCAGGCGGTCGCGGATGGACTCCGACACGCCGGTCGTGCTCAGCTCCTGCTTGAGTCGCGAACGCAGCCGCAGCTTGTTGATCTCGCCGTCCTGCGCGACCTGCGAGCGGATGGCGCGATCGTAGGCGAGGAGCAGGGTGTCGTTGGTCGCGATCAGGTCTTTGGCATACGACTTCACCGGCGCGAACCACTCGGTCTTGTCGATGTTCTGCTGCAAAGTGCCGCGGAGGACGCGCTGCGCGTAAGCGCGGAACAGAACACCCGGCCAGAGCCCGTCAGACATCTCGTAACCACTCTCGCGCAGGAATGCGAGATCGTCGGCGAAGACGTTCTCCTTGTGCTGGTCGGCAAAGGTGACGGCGAAGCTGCCATCGGCGTTCGTGGCGATCATGTCGTGCAGGAGCTTGGCGTCCGACTGCGCCAGCGCACCGATGACGGAATGGAAATAGCAGCTGCCGAGCGTGCCCTGGCGGACATCATCGAGGCGAATGGCGTTCTTCGGTCCGAAGAGCGGGATAGGCGGAGCGGATTGCGCTGCGCAGGCGGCGGCGAGGGCGAGGACTGCGAGGCAGGGGCGCATGCGCGCGTATGTGTATCACAAGCCCCCGCGACCCGCGAAATCCCGTAAAGCCGCTTTACTCGCGGACTTGCGCGTGCTATCGTCCGCGCACGTTTCGCCCTCCCCCTGTAGCTGAAAATGCCCTTCGCGGCTCTCGAAGGAGACCCGGATTTGTCTGTTTGCCAGCATTGCGGCGCAACGAACGCCCCGACTGCCGTCCGCTGCCAGCGCTGCCATCGCGCGCTCTTCGACAACCCGACTGCTTATCTGGCGACGACCTCCGGGGCGCTCGCCGGCCGCAAGTTCTACGTGGAAGAAGACGGCCTGCGCGTTGGCCGCACGCCACAATCGAACCACTTGGTCATTGACGACTCGGAGATCTCGCGCGCGCATGCGCGTCTGCTGTTCGAGAACGGCCAGCTGAAGCTGGTGGATTCGTCGGTGAACGGCGTCTACGTGAACGGGCAACGCGTCACCGAGACCCACCTCAAAGCCGGCGACCAAGTCCGCTTCGGGTTGAGTCCGGCCAATACGTTCAAGGTGTATTTCAAGGACTCAGCCAGCGCCGCCGCGGCAGCTTCGTCACCGGCGGTCGGTGCACCGCCGGCGCCGCCACCAGTTGCGCCGCAGCGCGAGCCGAAGCCCTCGCCGAAGTCCGGCCACGAAGACCACGGCACCCTGATGGCGAGCGTTCCCGTGGAACCGAGGCGCATGCCTACGCTGCTCATCTCGCCCGACGAGATGCTGGCGACGAAGCGCAAGCTGCAGCTCATCCTCGACCAGTACGCGGTGAAAGACATTCCGCTCGAGGGCGAGCGCATCGAGATCGGCCGCGAAGCGCGCGAAGGCGCTGTTTACATCGACCATCCTTCGGTCTCGGTGCTGCAGGCCGAGATCATCGTCGGGCCCGACGATCGTGCGAAGCTGCGCGACCTGCAGTCGCTGAACGGCACGTTCGTGAACGGCGAGCGCATCACCGATAAAGTCCTGGAAGACGGTGACCTGATCCAGTTGGGCGCGTGCGAGACGCATCTTTTGATGTATCGCGAATCGCGGCGGCGTTCCCTGATGCTCCGCGAAGACGAGTTCAAGAAGCCGGTGACGAAGATCGGCCGCGAGCCCGGCGCCGACATCCACTTCGACCATCCGACGGTCTCAAGTCTGCATGCGGAGGTGCTGCGCGGGGGCGACGGCTACGAGATCGTCGACAAGGGCTCGACCAACGGCACGTTCATCAATGGGCAGCGCATTACGCGGCAGCGCCTCGAGCCGCATGACCGCATCACGGTCGGCGCGGTGCAGCTGGTGTTCGACGGCTCGCACCTCGAGCAGCGCAACGACGGTACGCGCATCAAGATGATCGCGCGCGGGCTGAAGGTCGAAGTCGCCGATCACACCACCGGCAAAGCACTGCGGTTGCTGGACGAAGTCTCGATCGCTGTCGATCCGTGCGAGTTCGTCGGGCTGCTTGGACCTTCCGGCGCGGGCAAGTCCACGTTCATGGACGCGCTGAACGGGTCGCGCCCGGCGCAGAACGGCACCGTGCAGCTCAACGGGCAAGACCTGTACACGCACTTCGCCGAATTGCGCGCGCAGATCGGCTACTTGCCGCAGGAAGACATCCTGCATCGCCAACTCACCGTGCGCGAGTGCCTGTATTACTCGGCGCGACTGCGCCTGCCCGACGACTATTCGGAGAAAGAGATATGGCGCCGCGTGGACGAGGTCATCAAGCAGCTCGATCTCAGCGAGCGCGCCACGCAGCAGATCTCGGACCTGAGCGGCGGGCAGCGGAAGCGCGTGAGCCTGGGCATCGAGCTGCTGAACAAGCCGGCGCTGCTCTTTGTCGATGAGCCGACCGCGGGCCAGGATCCGCGCACCGAGATGAAGATGATGCGGCTGTTCCGCGAGATCGCGAACCGCGGTTCGACCATCATCATCAATACGCACCTGCTGGGTTCGTTCAGCCTGCTCGACAAGGTCGCGGTGCTCGTCCGCGGCAAGATGGCGTACTACGGTCCGAGCCAGGAGATGCTGCCGTACTTCAAGGCGTCGCGGCCACATGAGGTCTTCGACAAGCTGCAGGAACAAACGCCTGACGTATGGGCGCAGCGCTACAAGGCGTCGGAGTTGTGCGCGGAGAGCATCACGCGCCCGCTGGCGGATGAAAGCACGTCGAAGCGCAGCGCGCACGAAGAGAAGAAAGCCCCGGTGAAGCCAAAACCGCGCTCTTTGCTGCGGCAGTTCAACACGCTGCTTTCGCGGCAGGCGACGCTGAAGCTGAAGGAAGTCTCGACGCTGCTGGCGCTGCTGCTGCCGCCGGTGGTCATCGCCATCCTGATGGGCTTCATGAAGGACGGCCCGAACGAGCCCAAGACGCTCTTCATGATGATCATGGTGGCGCTGTGGTTCGGCTGCTCGGCGTCGGTGCGCGAGATCGTGGACGAACTGCCGGTCTACAAGCGCGAGCGGCAGCGCGACCTCTCGATGCTGAGCTATCTCGGCGCGAAGCTCGTGTGGGTTGCCGGCGTCGCGCTGGTGCAGTCGGCGTTGTTTATCGGCGTGCTGACGGCGCTCGGCGGCATCGAGAACCATCTGGGTGAAGCGTTCCTCCTCGTTTGGCTGATGACGCTGGAAGGCGGTCTGATCGGGCTGCTTATCTCGGCATTCTTCTCCAGCGCGGAGAAAGCACTGTACGCGTTTCCGCTGAGCATGATCCCGCAGTTGCTGCTGGCGGGCATCCTGATGCCGGTGACCACGGTCGAGCCGATCCTGCCCAAGGTCGAAGGCACGCACATCACGTTGCAGAAGTGGCCGGAAGCGCTGCCGCAACTGCACGGCATGAGTGCGCCGTTGCGCTATGGACTTTCGCCGCTCATGGTCGGGCGCTGGGGCCTGGAAGCGCTGACCGACCTCTACATCCACGACAACCAGCCGTACAGCTACGCGCTGCTGAACAACGTGGCGGTAACGCTCCATCCGCAGGACACGGCGACGGCGCGCGCCCTGATCGAGAAGATCAACCAGGAAGGACCGGGCGCGAACGGTCCGCTGCCGGGCAACAGCTTGCCGCAGTACCTCGGGATCCTGGGTGGGTTTGTCGTCGTGATGGTCGGCGGAACGGCGTTCGCGCTGAAGCGCAAGGAAGGTTGATGCCGCTGAAGGTCGAACTCGTCGGGACAGGAAAGCGCTGGACGCTCAGCCAGCCGCGCATCCGCATCGGCGCCGCGGCCGGTTGCGAGGTCGTGCTGGCGGAAGGCCCGGGCGTGGCCGCTGAGCACGCGGCGCTGCGCATCGAAGGCCGCGACATCACCTTCACCTCCAGGGTGCCCGGAGGCCTGCTGCATAACGGTCAGGTCGCGACGCAGGGCCGAGTGCGCACTGGCGACGTGCTGCGCTTCGGGCAAGACGGTCCTGAGTTGCGCTTCGAGTGGATCGAGCCGGCGAAGAGCATGCGCGAGCAGATGCTGGAGCTCCAAGCCAAGGCGAGCAAGCAGCAGGATGTAACGACGCAGCGGGATGTTGTTCCGGGCGCGCCACGCATGCGCACGACCGAGGCGCTTGACGGTGATGGTGTGCCCATCATTGTGCCGCAGGAAGAGCCGTTGGCGCGGCGGGTCCCGGTGGCTCCGGGAGATGAGCCGACGCTGCGGGAATACGTCCCGGACGCCGACGCAACGCTGCAACATCCGGTCGCGGACTCGCCGACACTGCAGCATCCGTCAGCGGAAGAGTCACGCGTAGCCGATGCGGCGACGGTGCAGGCGCCGGCACAGCGCCGTGCGGACATCAAGGTGCACGTTGGCGTGGCGCGCCATCACGAAGCAGCAGCAGCAGAGGTCGCTCCTGTCACGCGCGCCGCGGCGGCCACCGACACCGGGCTCGCGCCCGAGGAAGAAGCCATGATCGAACAGAAGCTGAACGCCATCCGCAACCTGCTCGCTTTCAACCTCATTGCCGTGCTGCTGCTGCTCGGCATCATCTTCATGCAGGCGCAGCAACTGAAGACGACGCGCGACGCCGTCACCGACCTCAACGTGCGCGCGCAGGGTGCGGTGGCGCAACTGATGCCGTCGCTGGACGCGCGCCTCGGCAAGTTCGAGCAGCGCGTGGACGCGGTGCAGGCGCAGATCAACGGCGCCGACGGCCGCATGAAGGCTGCGGAAGACCACTTCGTGCAGCGCATGGACAAAGAAATGCCCGCCATGATGGACAAGTACCTCGCCAAGAAGATGGACGAGGCGCAGCGGAAAGGCGTGGTGCTCCCACGGTAGATCGTCGGTCCATCTTGCGAAGCGCGATCCTTGCGACCCTATGCCTGGCCGTGCTTCCAGCAGCAGCGCGCGCGCCCGGTCAAAACACCACCGACGAAGTCGCGCCGCCGGTCGCGGTCACCGTCGACGACATCACGCTGGGCGATTACTCCACGGAGCGCGTGCAACTGAACGTTGCGTTGCGCGTCACCGCGAAAAAAGACCTCACGATCAGGAAGATCAGTTTCTCCGGGCTGCGGGCGAACGCGCTGCCGCTGTACGCTGCGCCCTTCAAAGATGAGATCACGCTGAAGGCGGGCAAGGAGTTTGTGCTGCCGAAGCCGCTGCTGGTGAACGTCTATTTCCGTGACCTGGAGTCATTGCAGCCGCTGGCGAAGATGCTCGACGACGAGAAGACGCACATCGCTGGCGCGGCGCTGGTCGAGGTGGCAGTGGGCGGGTTGGCACGGCTTGTGGTCGGCAGCCAGGCGCGCGTTCCCGTGACGTTCCAACAGGAGGTGCCCGTGACGGTGCCCGGCGGCGCGTTCGGCAAGCGCGCCGCGCTGCTTGTGATCGAAGGCGCCGATGCGGCGCTGCAGCGCGTGAGCGTCGGCGCGGCAAGCGCAGCGAAGTACTTTTCGGACTGGCGGCGCGAATTGTGGGAGCAGTACGCGCCGGTGTTGGTGCTGGTGCGCGCGAGTTATACGCTTCAGGGGAAGAGTGCGGACGATGCCGCGCACGTCGAGTCCGTCTCCGTAGGCTGGCGCGTGGGCAATCAGATCGTGGTGCCGCGCGAGGCGGCGGCGCCCTGGAAGTTCGATGCGCTGGCGGCGATGCGCATGAAACAAGAGGGGGCGCGTGTCCGCGACGCGGACTTATGGGCCTGGCCGGAGGACGCGCTGGTCGCGCCCGACGCGGCATGGAAGCTGAGCGGCGGACAACTTCGTGCATCGGCGACCGGCAAAGAAGAAGAAGACGCTGAGTTTGTGCCGGTCGCACAGGGGCGTCCGGTGAAAGTCGCAGTGCAGAAGCGCGATGCCAGCGGCAACGTCGCGGTGTTCGACGTCGCGGACACGGCTGCGCCTCCCGTCGCGCCAAAGCTCGAAGACCGGCCGGTGACGAATGAATGGTCGTCGGTCGCGGTGTTCCGCTTTCCCGAAGGAGCCGGGACTGGTTTGCAGAATGGTTTGCAGAATAAGACCGCGCATCCCGATCTCGTGTTTGTCAGCGTGAAGCGTGACGGCGACCGCCTGAAGCTGCAGTCACCGGTGGATTCGAGCGCGCTCGGCTCGCCGCTCATCGCGCCGGAAGGCATCATCGGCATGGTGCAGAGCGAGACGGAAGGCGTCGCGCTGCCGGCGATCCAGAAGCTGCTGAAGCCTGCAGCGGCAGTCAGATGACCACGGTGTACTAGAGCTTTGCCACTCTGCGCGCTACTTCCGCCACACGCGGTTTCTTGCCGCTCACGATCTTGTGGCCTTCGGCGCGCAGCTTCGCTGCCTGGCGGGCGACGCCGCCGGGGAACTTCGGATTCAGTGCGCCATCATCGGACACGACGCGCCAGTACGGCGTGACGCGTACCATACCGTTGCGCGCGTCTTCGACCGAGGCTTCCGCGGCGATGCGGATGAAGATGCCGGTCACGAGCGGGCACGTCACGTTCGCCTTGTGCTCGCGCGCGAGCGCTTCGCGGATCTGTTGCGGGGTGATGAGCTGGCCTTTGCGCGCACGGCGTATGAGCGCATCCACGTCGAGCGGGCGCGGAATGAGCATCGTGCCGGGTCCGAAACGCTTCTGCATCTTCTCGGGGATCGAGACGACCTTGCGTGGCGGCGCGTTCTCGAGCTTCGCGCGCCAGGGGACTCTGGACGTGAACGGCATACGGACTCCTTGCGCGCGTGAGATTCTGCACTCGTCGAAGGGAAACTTCAACTAACCCCCGCGGTCATGCTGAGCGCAGTGCGTCGGGAGCGCAGCGACCAAGCACGCAGTCGAAGCACCCCTATAGCCACCTGAACTCACAGGTGCAATAGGGATCCTTCGACTGCGCAATGCGGCTTGTCGCCGCGTTACTTCGCTCAGGATGACAGTCTCATACGAAATGAAGAGCCCGGTCGAGGGCGACCGGGCTCTGTCATTCTCAAATACGTGCGATCAGCTCTTCTCGGCGTCTTTCAGCTGGCGTTCGGCCTGGTGTTGTGCGTCTTTGGCTTTATCGGGATCGACGCCGAGCGAGTGCAGCGTCTGGCCCAGGCTTTGGGTCTTTAGACCGTCGAGGACCTTGTTGGTGTCGAGATCGAGGTTGCGCGAGACGACGATGGCCGAAGCGAACTGGCCGAAGTTCTTCGCGCCGCTCGACGCGTAGAGCGCCTTCAATTGGTCCGCCGTCATGCCGGTGCGACGTTCCAGCATGCGGAAAGCGCCGCCATTGATTTGATGGTCGCTCAGCGGTCTCTGGGTATCGTTGACGCCACTGTGCGTGCCCGGGCCGTGGTCGCCGGCTGTCGGATGCGTCGCGGTCGGATGTCCCGCGTCGCCGGGCACATGTCCCATGCCCGCGCCCACACCCGGAGGCGGTCCGCCGGCAGGTGCGCCACTCGGGCGGCCGCCTCGAGGCTGCGCCCACGCGGACACTGCAAATCCCAATACAAGGATAGCGAGCTTCGTCTTCATCCTAGAACCTCCCAAAGGTTGTCGACAGAAGTGGTCGCAAGGTGAGATGCGCCGGCGAAGACGTCAGATGGCCAGAGACGCGAAGGGAGTGGCGGGAATCAGGTCATGTCCGGCTGATCACATCCCGTCGTAATTCGGGCCGCCGCCGCCTTCCGGCGGGACCCAGGTGATGATCTCGTACGGGTCCATGATGTCGCACGTTTTGCAGTGGACGCAGTTCGAAGGGTTCAGGTGGATCTGTTTGCCGCCCGCGGGCGCATCTTCCATCTCGTAGACGTTCGCCGGGCAGAAGAACTGGCATGGGTTGCCGAATTCCTGCGTGCAACGCGTTGAACAAATACTCGTGTCGTGGATGACGAGGTGCGACGGCTGGTTCTCCTCGTGCTTAGTGCCGGAGTGGTAGAGGTCGGTGAGCTTGTCGAACGTGAGCTTGCCGTCGCCTTTCGCCCACGAGGCGTTCGCGGGGTCGGCAGCGCCACCGAGTTCGTTGAGTTTCTTCATCCGGCTATGGCCGGCGGTGTTCTGGTAGCGCGCTCGGAGGCCGCGTCCGCCGGTGATCTGCTGCAGCGCGGCGTTCGCCATACCGCGCCAGAAGCCGTGCTCGAAGCCCTGATGGAAGTTGCGCACGGGCCACAGCTCTTTCTTGATCCAACTGTTCTCGACGCGCGCCGCGTACGCGCTGAGTCTCTGCTTGCCGAAGTCACCGGCCTGCATCGCTTCGAAGGCGGTCTCGGCAGCGAGCATACCGCTCTTGATGGCGAGATGAATGCCTTTCAGTCGCTGTGAATTCACCAGCCCGGCCGAGTCGCCGAGGATCATCCAGCCATCGCCCGCGACGGGCGGGACGGACCACCAGCCGCCGTACGGCATCGTCTTGGCGCCGTAGCGGATCATCTTGCCGCCGGCGAGTAGCGCAGCGACGAGCGGATGCTGCTTGAAGTTCTGCAACACGTGCTGCGGGTCGAAGCGCGGGTCGGGATAGTCGAGCCCGGTGACGAAGCCGAGCGATACCACACTGTTCTTGCCGCCATAGATCCACGCTCCACCGTATTCGTTCGTGGTGAGCGGCCAACCCATGGTGTAGATGACTTCGCCGGGCGCGATACGGCCTTCGGGGACTTCCCAGAGTTCCTTGACGCCGACGCCGTACGTCTGCGGGTTGCGGTCGCGGTCAAGCTGGAAACGCGCGATGAGTTGCTTGGTCAGCGAACCGCGCGTGCCCTCGGCGAGGACGACGCATTTCGCGCGCAGGTCGTAGCCGGGTTCGAAGTTGGCTTCGCGCTCGCCCGTCTTGCCGATACCTTTGTCGTCGGTGCGCACCCCGGTGACGCGGTCGCCGTCGAAGAGGAGTTCGCTGCCGGCAAAGCCGGTGAAGACGGTGATGCCCGTCTGCTCGACCTTTTCGCCCATCCACTTCGCGAAGCGATTCAGCGAGATGACGTAGTTGCCGTGGTCGCGCAGGGGCGGTGGCGTGATCGGCAACTTGAACTTCGACTTCGCGGTGAGGAAGTAGACCGCTTCTTTTGTGACCTCGGCCTCGATGGGAGCGTCATTCTTCCAATCGGGCAAGAGCTCACTGATCCCGTGCGGATCGAGCAACGCGCCGGAAAGGCAGTGCTGGCCGATCTCGCGTGCTTTCTCGAGGACGTAGATGTTCTCTTTCGAGAGCTGCGAGTCCGGATGCTGCGCGTTGTGCTGGTCGATGAGCTGCGAAAGGCGCAGCGCGCAAGCGAGCCCGGCAGGCCCGCCGCCGACGATGACGACATCGGCTTCCATCTGCGGGCGCTCGACGTCAGGAAGAGCTTTGCGGAAGACGATCATCGGAGCGGCAAGACCAGACATCTTAAATGCCGCGTGAAAAAAGATGAAATCGGGACGCGAGCGAGCGGTGTATAGTTCGCGCCGCATTCACCCACATCCAAGGAGCCACGCATGCGGCGCACGCGCTTCATGAGCCTGTTCTTCCTCATCCTGGCAGGGGCGTTCTTTTTGTTGCCGGCGTTCCGGCAAGCCTTCGACTTTCCGATCGCGGCGGTCATGCTGGAACGCGGAGGATGGGATGAGGGCGGCCGGGAGCGCGCGGAGTTCGAGCGCTGGGCAAGCGAGGCGGAGCAAAGCCACGATGCGCGGGGAATGGCGTTTGCCGCGATGCATCATCCGGTGGATGCGGAGCGCATGCGCCTGGCAGCAGCGGCCACCGCAGCTGATCCGAAGCTGACGTGGATATATTTTTCAGCGATCCAGCCCCTCAAGACCGATAATCCGCTTCGCCTGGAAGGCGCGCGCAAGCTGCAGGCCTGGGAGCCGCAGAATGCGCTGGGATACCTGCTCGAGGGCGAGATCCTGCAGGCGCGGGGAGCGAAGGTCCAGTGGCAGCTGCCGGAGGAAGCCGCGCAACAGACGGAATGGCGTTCCGTCCTGGCCAAGGCGTTTGCCGCGCCGGTCTATGACACGCACGTGAACGATCGCTTCGAGCTGGATCGGGCCATACTGCTCGCGCACGGTCGGGCCACGCCGGTCCGGATGGTGTTGTACATGGCCGCTATGCCGATCCCTTCACTGCGCAATATCCGCACCTACTCCACGGTTTTGATCAAGAAGCTCGGCGCCGAGGCCGAGACGGCGAACAAGCCGCAGGAAGCGGCGGCGCAATACTGGATCGTGGCGCGCATGGGCGAGCGCATGCACCTGGTGCGCGGCTCGCTGCTCGAGCAGCTCATCGGCACCGCGATCCAGAACGATGCCTACAAGGCACTGGCGGCGCTGCTGCGCAAGCAGGGACAGGCGGACACTGCGGCAATGCTCGATTACAACGTAGCGGCACATGGGGTGATGACCGACACGTTGCGCGGCAAGGATCCACTCTCGGCGTCGAGCAACAACATCTGGACCGCCTATCTCGTGTTTGTCTTTGAAGCGCTCGTGCTGGTCTTCCTGGCCGTGACGCTCGTTGCAGTCGGGTACGTGAATGCGAAACGCTGGGTGCGCCCGCAGGTGAAGGGCAAGCTTTATGGCCTCATGACGACGACCGAGAACTATGCGCCCATCCTGCTGTTCGCGTTCAGCGCCGGGCTGTATCTCTCGTACTACCCGTTCTTCGTCAACTTCCAGCACTACATGCAGGCGAAGGGACCGTTCCGCGATTTCGAATCGTTCATGCGCAATTCATTACCGCTGCCGGAGATCTGGTTCGGGAATGTCATCCCGATCGGCAATCCGCTGGTGCCGTACGGCTGGTATGCGATCGCTGGGCTGGTGATCGTGCTGGTGGCAGCGCGGGTGACGAAAGGAAGCTCGACTGATGCGAATGCGCAAGCGAGCGCAGCGAGCTAGCTAGGACTTCGCCTTCTTGATCTCTTCGATCAGCGGCGGGACGACGTCGAACAGGTTGCCGACGACGGCGTAGTCGGCGATCTCGAAGATGGGTGCTTCCGCATCCTTATTAATGGCGATGATGCTACGTGCGCCCTTCATGCCGACCACGTGCTGGATGGCGCCCGAGATGCCGAGCGCGAGATAAAGCTTCGGCGCCACGGTTTGTCCTGAAGACCCGATCTGGCGGTCCATCGGCAGCCAGCCGGAGTCGCAGATGGGGCGCGATGCGGCCAGTTCGCCGCCGAGCGCCTGCGCGAGCTGCTCGGCCAGCACGATGTTCTTCTGTTCCTTGATGCCGCGGCCGACGGCGACGATGATCTCGGCCTGCGTCAGGTCGACCGCCTGCTTCGCTTCCTTGAAGACTTCTTCGGGCTGGTTGCGTATCGTCGCGCCGGCATCGATGTTGACCGTCTCGACATCTGCCGAGCCGCTCTCGGCTTTGTCGCCGCGGAATGCACCCGCCTGGAACGTTGCGAACCACGGGCCGTCGCCGGTGAAAGACACGTCGGCAGCGAACTTGCCTTGGAACATCGAGCGCGTGAACACGGGTGTGGAACCCTCATTCTTGAAGCCGATGCAATCGGGGATGAGGGTGGAGTTCATCTGCGTGGCGAGCTTGGGAGCGAAGTCGCGGACCTGATACGTGTGCGGCATCAGGACCAGCTTCGGCTGCCGCTGTGCGATGAACTGTTTGAGCACGGCAGCGAAACCATCAGGTGTGTACGGCGCCAGCTGCAGCGATTCGACCGCGTAGACCTTGGCGACCTTCTTCGTCGCGACTTCTTTCGCGATGTCGCCGATGTTGTGACCGGCAACGGCTGCTTCGATGGTCCATTGCGTCGCGGCGGCGATAGCTTGCGCGGCGGTGATCGTCTCCCACGAGACGCGGTTCAGCTTGCCTTCGCGCTGCTCGACGATGACGAGGATCGTGTCGGCCATCAGAGCACCCGCACCTCGTTCTTCAGCTTCTCGACCAGTTTCTTCGCGACTTCGGCGGGTGGGCCTTCGAGCTTCTCGGTCTTCTTCGTCTTCTGCGGGATGTACAGACGCTCGATCTTCTGCCGGTTCGGGCTGATGGCCGGCTGCACCTCGGCAAGCGTGACCTTGCGCAGCGGCTTGTTCTTCGCTTGCTTGATGCCGATGAGCGTCGCGTAGCGCAGCTTGTTGATGCCCGATTGGATAGTGAGCACGGCAGGCAGCGGCATCTGCACGAACTGGAAATGGCCGGCCTCGAGTTCGCGCTTTACCCGTATGCCCGCATCGTTCTTCTCGATCTGCATGATGATCGTCGCGTGCGGCCAGCCGAGCAGTTCCGCGAGGATGACGCCGGTCTGTGCGTAGCCATAGTCGTCGGATTGCAGGCCGGTGAAGATCAGGTCGAACTTCTCGTCTTTGATGGCTTCGGCGAAGGCGCGCGCGGTGTTGTAGGCGTCGAGTGCGACAAAGGCGTTGTCGTCGAGGTGAATGGCGCGGTCGGCGCCCTTGGCGAGCGCCTCGCGCAGCACCTGCTGCGAGCGCGCCGGGCCGGCCGTGATCACCACTACTTCACCCGAGTGCTTTTCTTTCTGCCGCAGTGCCTCTTCGAGCGCGAAGGCATCAGGCTCGTTGACCTCGTAGGAGACGTCCTCGCGGATCCACGCGCCACCGGCATCGAGCTTCAGCGGCGCGTCCTTCTGTGGGACCTGCTTCATGCAGACGAGTATTTTCATTTCTTTAGGTCGCTACGCGACAAACCGCTCAGGCTTGGGCGCGCGCGAAGTGCCGTTAGGCTCCTGTTGCGACCGGCTCGCCGCGCTCGGGCTCGCCGGCTGCGTGCTGAACAAACTTGTCAGTATAAACGACGACCGTTCAGCGCTTGCTGAAGGCTCGACGCAGGGCGGCGACGCGCGGGTCTTCCTTCGGCTTGCCGGAGTCGGCTTCAGGCTCGGCCGCCTCGATCTGCTTCGGGATCGGCGTCGCATCGTGGAATACGACCGATTGAACGCCCGAGACCTCGAAGTTCTTGCGGCAGCGCGGGTTCACACACATCACCTTGTCCTCGCGCCGCAGCATGTAATTCTTCGCGTTCTTGAACTTGGCCTGGTCGCGCTCGTCAGCGCGCGGCGGCAGGCTGTTCTTTTTCGTTCGCACGAGCCACGCGAGCTGATACTCGTTCTCCATGCGGCAATGCGGACACAGGAGCTTCGCCGGCTTTCGCTCCTCTTTCTCGTTGTAAAAGTCCTTCTCGTCCATTTTTTAAAACCGCCCAACGGTTCGCTGCGCACCAACCTCTACGATGCTCCTGCGGCGAGCGGCTCGCCGTGCAAGTCGGGCTCGCCACCAGGTTCCGAAAAATTATTGCATAATTCAAGCCACAACGATGCCACGGAAGAAGAAGCAGCGGTTCAGCGCGGTCAAGGCCGTGAAGGCGGCGGCGCGGGTACAGGTCGGTACGGTGCCGGCGACGAAAGTCGAGGCGGCGTCGCCGAAGCGGACGAGCAAGAAGGAAAAGCACAAGCCGACGCTGGGGAAACTGCTGAGCGAGGAGTGAACTGCCTCCCGACGCGACCCGCAGGGATCACTTCATCACCTCGTCCCACTCCAATGCTCGGCCTAGGATGACATCCTCTTTTTCTTTGTCTTTCTCCGTGAATCGGCCGGCGCTTTTGCGCTGTTCTGGAATGCCAGCGTCATCGCTTCACCGAGCGTCTCCGCATCGGCGGCCGCGAGTGTGACGACGGTGCAGCCTTGCAGTCCCCAAGCCCCGGGCACGGGCGCGAACATCTCCGGATGGTCGCGCACGAATCCTTTCTGCTGCTCAGGAGTGAGCTTCACCATGCCGGTCTTCTTATTGCCGTGCAGCGTGGCAAAGATGCGGCCGTGGGCACGGAAGTCAGGATGCTTCATGTGCGCGCCCTCGACAGCGCCTGTAAGCCCGAGGGCGATGCGTCGGAATTCGGATTCAGTCATGAAAGCGCAGTCTATCAGTCGGTCAGTCTGTCAGTCCGTCAGGCGAGAGCGAATCTGCTGACCGGCTGATAGACTGACCGGCTGACTTCATAAGGAGAAAGCTATGGATCGCAAAGCAAGCGCGCACTGGTCTGGTGGATTGAAAGACGGCAAGGGGACGATCACCGCAGCGAGCGGCGTCCTGAAGGACACGCCGTACAGCTTCGCGAAGCGGTTTGAGAGCGAGCCGGGAACGAACCCGGAGGAACTGATCGCAGCCGCGCACTCCGGCTGCTTCACCATGGCGCTGAGCGGGCAGCTGGGCAATGCGGGCATGACGGCGCAAGCCCTCGACACCACCGCCACCGTCACGCTGGAGAAGACCGACGCCGGCTTCACCGTGACGCACATCCATCTGGACGTGACGGCGCGCATCCCGGGGGCGGACGCGGCGAAGTTCCAGGAAGCGGCGAAGAAGGCGAAGGAAGGCTGCCCGATCTCGCGCCTGCTGAACACCAACATCACGATGGACGCCAAGCTGGCGTAGCTACTGGCCTCCGTACTGGTCGCGCAGGCGCGTCTGCTTGCTGGTGAGCGGGATGTCGCGGCCGGCGATGAAGATGCGCTTGATGTCGGTCTTGACGTCGAGCGGATCGCCGTTCGCGATGACCACGTTCGCCGCTTTGCCCACGTCGAGCGAGCCGAGCTTATCGGCCATGCCGAACATCTCCGCCGGATTCAGCGTGACCGCGCGCAGCGCTTCTTCGTAGGGCAGGCCGTAGGCCACGGCGTGACCGGCGGCGTACGGCAGGTTGCGCGCGTTGTGGTCGTCGCTGTAGCTGGCGAACGCGATCTTCACGCCGCGCTTTGCGAGTTCTGCCGGCAGCTTGTAGACCGCGTCGTAGCGCTCTTCGTCCGCTGGGAAGGTGTAGATCGGGCCGACGATCACCGGGACCTTGAGCGCCGCGATCTGGTCGACAATGGTGGTCGCGAGATCGACGCGGCTGAGCACGACCTTCAAGTTGAACTCGCGCGCGATGCCGACCGCGGTGATGACTTCCTCCGCCTGCCGCGCCATCAAGACGACGGGTTTCTTGCCTTGCAGATACGGCACGAGCGCTTCGAGCTTCATGTCTCGCTTGCAACTCGCGCCGCCGCCGGAACTTTTCTGGTCGGCAGGCTTTTGATCGGCGGCGGGCTGGCTCGCGGCGGGCTTGTCGCAGTTGGCCATCTTCGCGGCGTAGTCCTGTGCGTCAAGGAACGCCTGGCGGAGTTGCGCCGCCAGCCCCATGTGCGTCTCGGGGAAGCGCGCACCGCCGCCCCCACCACCACCGCCCGGGCCGGTGCGACGCTGTGCGGCGCTGAAGTTCATGGGGAGCGCGATGTCGCGGGCGAGGATCATTTCGTCGCGGTCGCGTCCCGCGAGTTGGATGAAGGAATCCTGACCGGGGAGCGAATCGCCCTGCGATGGCGCGACCACGGCGTTGGTGATGCCGTTGAGCCGCGTCACCGGGATGAGCGCGCTCTCGGCGTGGAACGCGTCATAGACGTGCATGTGCGGCATGATCTCGTCGCTGGGCTCGACGAGGTCGTTGGTCATCGGCTCCGCCGAGATCTCGGTGAGGCCCAGGTGTGTCTCGGCGTCGATCAGGCCGGGATAGACCGTCATGCCCTTGCCGTCGATGACCTGCGCGCCCGCGGGAATCGCCGTGCCGGCGCCGCCGACGGCAGTGATCTTGCCGTTCTCCATCACCAGCACGCCGTTCTCGATGGTCCCATGCGAAACGGTGAGCAGCTTCGCGCCGCGAATAGCGACGGGGCCCGTTGCTGCAGCGCCGGCCATTTCGGTGTTCTGGATCGGGCGCGATGCCGGCGGTGTTTGTTGCGCCGCAGCGAGCGCACCCAGTACTAGCGCAGGAAGCAATCCCACAAGAGCCAACGACCAACGACCTGCGACTGACGACGGTGTTCTCATCGCTGCACCCCCTCATCGGCCTGATAGCGTCCGGCTGAGCCGGGCGATGTCGCAACCTTGAAGTGCGGCATGCCGTAGCCGGGCAGCGAGCGATCGAAGTACACGACACCGTCGATCAACACTTTGTCGGCGAGCGCGAACGACGAAAGCGGCGGACCGTTCCAGATGACGAGGTCCGCATCTTTGCCCACGTCGATCGAGCCCACCTTGTCGTCCACG
>CAYWSH010000041.1:0-14004 GCA_964460655.1 uncultured Terriglobales bacterium
TGGCTCGTTCATGCAACACCCCCGTGAGAAGCGGCTGGTACGGGGCGAGAGCCGGGCTGCGGATGTCATCATACGCCTTGCCCCGGGAGGAGGCGTGATTGGCATCACCCGCAGGAGTGAGGTTGATTGGGCGATTGAGTCATTGAGTCATCGGGCCATTGGAAGCCTGCAATGACTCAATGACCCGATGGCTCAATGGCTCAATCTTGGCGACTGTCCAAACAGGATGTCCCACGCGAGCAGGACGGCGCCGCACACGACGGCGCTGTCGGCGACATTGAAGGTGTGCCAGTGATACCTGCCGAGGAAGAAATCGAGGAAGTCGGTGACGCCGCCGTGATAAGCGCGGTCGAGCAAGTTGCCGATCGCGCCACCGAGGACGAGCCCGAGCGCAAAACCGGCAAGCGTGAAGCGATCGCGCGGCTGGCGGGTGATAAGGAGGGAGATGACACTCGCGAGGAACACCGCCATCGCGACCAGTCCTGCGGCCTGCCAGGGCGAAGTCCCATCGCTCAGGATGCCGAAGACGACGCCCGGGTTCTGCGTATGGACGAGATAAAAGAAGTGCGGGATGACAGTGATGCTGCGTCCCGATTCGAGTGGGATGGCGCGAATGATCAGGGCCTTCGAGGCGAGATCGAGCGCGGCGATGAAGGCGGCGAGGAGGAAGTAGCGGCGGCGCACGCAGGGAGTCTAGCGGATTCACCGCCGAGACGCAGAGACCGCGGAGAAAAGCAGATCCTTCGGCCAAAGGAGGGCCTCAGGATGACAAAGCCAAAGGAAGTCAGTCGTTGCCGCCGGCGAATTTCTCTTCGGCGGCGGGGCTGAAGAGGATCTCGCCGACGAGCAGTGCGGCGCCGATCACGATGGCGCTGTCGGCAATATTGAACGCGGGCCAATGGTAGCCGGAGATGTAGAAGTCGAAGAAGTCGACGACGCGGCCATTCAGCACGCGGTCCCACAAATTGCCGAGCGCGCCGCCCATGATGAGCGAGAGTCCGATGCCCGTGGTCGAGAGCGTGTGGCTGTTCTTCCACAGGAGGAACGAGACGACAGCAAGGGCCACCAGCGAGAACGAGATAAGGACGGCGATCTTCCACTGCGCGGGCGAATCGGAGAGCAGGCCGAAGGCCGCGCCGGGGTTCTGCACGTGCGTCAGGCGGAAGAAGCCCGGCAGGATGTTCACGCTGTCGTGCAGCATGATGTTGCGCCAGACCATGAACTTGGAGGCGCGATCGAGCAGGAGCACCAACGCGGCGATGAAGAAGTGCAGCTTACGAGTGGCGTGAAGAGACATCGCTTTGATTAGACGCTAAGACCCGGTGATTCGTTTCGCTTGCCCAGCGGCTAAAGCCGCCCGTTCTTTGCCCCTGTAACGGCACGCCTAAAGGCGTGCCCTGACACAAATCGCGATCGTCGTGCTCCGCTACGCGCGACATTCGGGGCGCTATAGGGATCCTTCGACTCCGCTCGTCGCGCGCTGCGCGACTCGCTTCGCTCAGGATGACATCTTTGACTGTTGACTACTGATTTCTGACTACTGACTCCCGACTCCTGACTCCTGAATCTCGCGCAGCACCGGGCTGCAACGTTCGCAGACCGTAGGATACTGCGGGTCGTTGCCGACCTGCACGGAATAGTTCCAGCAGCGGTCGCACTTTTGGCCAGCAGCGCGCGTTACCTCGGTGTGGACGCCGGCGTCGGCCCCGTTACCGCCTTGCGCTGCTGCCAGCGCCACGCCCGATACCTGCAGGAATTCGCGGAGCTGCTGCTCATACTTACGCAAAAGGGTGAACACCGGTTCCGGCGCGGAGATGCGGAGTTGCGCTTCCAACGACTTACCGACGAGCTTGCCCTCGCGCGCGCCTTCAAGGGCCTTCAGGACGGAGTCGCGGACGGACATGAGCGCGTCCCAGTCGGAACGCAGGATCGCGGCGTCAACGGCGGTGTCGCGCTGGAGGTCTTCAGGCGCAGGGAAGAGCGCGAGGTGCACGCTCGCGGGGCGTCCTGAAGTCGCGGGCAGGAATTGCCAGACCTCGTCGGCGGTGAAGCTCATGATGGGTGCGAGCAGGCGAACGAGCGCTTCGCCGATGTGCCAGATCGCCGTCTGGCCGGAGCGGCGCGCGCTACCGCGTGGCGAGAAGGTGTAGAGGCGGTCTTTGAGGATGTCGAAGTAGACAGAGCTCAGGTCGACCACGCAGAAATCGTGCAGCGCGTGGTAGAGCTTATGGAATTCGAACTCGCTGTACCACTGGCGGACACGCGTGGTGAGGTCAGCCAGGCGTAGCAGCATGTATTGGTCGAGCGGCTGCATCGCGGCGAAGGCCACTTGATCGCGCTGCGGATCGAAGCCGTGCAGATTCCCGAGGATGTATTTGAAGGTGTTGCGGATCTTGCGATAGTCCTCGGCGACGCGCTTCATGAGGTCTTCGGAGCCGATAACGTCTTCGCGGAAGTCCACCGAGGCGCACCACAAGCGCACGATCTCGCCGCCCATGCGGTTGGCGATGTCGACTGGGTCGACGTCATTGCCGAGCGATTTGTGCATGGCGCGACGCTGCGGGTCGAGCGTCCAGCCGGGCGTGATGCAGACGCGGTACGGCGCGCGCTCCCGAGTGCCGACAGAACAGAGCAGAGAGCTCTGGAACCAGCCGCGGTGCTGGTCGCCGCCTTCGAGGTACATGTCGGACGGAAAGGGCAGGCCGGGTTCGCGCCCGAGGACGGCGGCCTGGCTCGAACCGGATTCGAACCAGACGTCGATGATGTCCATCTCCTTCGTGAATGAAGCGCCGCCGCACTTGCACTTCGTACCCGCGGGAACGATCTGCTCGGGCGTTGTGGTGTACCACGCGTCCGAACCGCCCTGGGCGAAGAGCGCGACGATAGCGCGATTGACTTCCGCCGTTTGCAGCACTTGCCGGCACGTCGCGCAATGCAGGACGGCGATAGGCACACCCCAGACGCGCTGACGCGAGATGCACCAATCGGGCCGCGTGGCGACCATGTTCGATATGCGCTCGAGGCCCCAGGCCGGGTCCCAATCGATCTTCTCGATCTCCTGCAGTGCGCGGCGTCGCAGTGTGTGATCCGCGCCGACTTGGCCGGTGAGACCGCGCTCCATGGCGGAAGCGAAGGGCTTATCGAGGTCGATGAACCACTGCTCGGTGGCGCGGAAGATCACCGGTTTGTGACAACGCCAGCACGTGGGATACGAGTGCTCGATCTTTTCTTCGTGCAGCAGCGCGCCGCGCGACTTCAGCAACTCGATGATGGCCGGGTTCGCTTCCCAGACCGTCTTGCCCTTGTACACTTCGAGGCCCTCGGTGAAGCGGCCGGCGCCGTCAACGATGCACAACTGCGAGAGCTTGTACTTCGCGCCGGTGCGGAAGTCGTCAGCGCCGTGCGAGGGCGCGGTGTGGACCGCGCCGGTGCCTTGGTCCATCATGACGTAATCGGCGATGACGCCGAGGATCTTGCGCTCGGGCCACTCGAGGAACGGATGGATGAAATACGTGTGCTCGAGTTGCTTGCCGCGCATGCGCGCCACGATGGGCAGCGGTGCATCCGGATCATTTTCCGGACCCCGGCGGAAGCAGGCGTTCATGGTGGCGCGGGCGAGCTTCTCGGCGACGATGTAGATGCCGAGGTTCCCCACGTCGAGCGCGACGTACTCCTCTTCGGGATGGAAGGCCACGGCGAGCGATGATGGCAGCGTCCAGGGCGTGGTGGTCCAGATGATGGTGAAGATCTGCTGGCCGCCGATGCGCTTGGCGGCGAGCGCTTCGTCGATGGTGCGCGGATCGGATTGCAACGCGTACTTCACCCACACGCTGGGACTGGTGTGGTTGGCGTATTCGACCTCGGCTTCGGCGAGCGCCGTCTGGTGGAAGAGGCACCACAGGACGGGACGCAGGCCCTTGTAGACGAGCCCGCGGTCGAAGAAGCCGAAGAGCGTTTCCAGGATGGCCGCTTCGTACTGCGGCGACATGGTGAGATACGGCTGCTCCCAGCGGCCGAGCACACCGAGGCGCTTGAACTGCGAGCGTTGCAGGTCAACGTACTTTTCCGCGTACTCGCGGCAGGCTTTGCGCAACGCGAGCGGCTCCATCTCGAGCTTTTTGCGACCGAGCTGCTCATCGACCTTGTTCTCGATGGGCAGTCCATGGCAGTCCCAACCGGGGACGTAGGGCGAGTCGAAGCCCGCCATGGACTTGGACTTTACGACGAAATCCTTCAAGCATTTGTTGAAGGCAGTGCCGAGGTGGATGTTGCCGTTCGCATAGGGCGGCCCGTCATGCAAGACGTACTGCGGCGCGCCGGCGCGTGCCTTGCGGATCTCGTCATAGATGCGCATCTCCTCCCAGCGGGCGAGCATTTTGGGCTCGTTCTGCGGGAGGTTCGCCTTCATGGGGAAATCGGTCTTGGGAAGGCTGATGGATGATTTCAGGTCCACGGGCAAGCGCGCGTCCTCGATTCAGGGTGAATCTTTCATTATAGCGAGAACCTCTGACCACAGAGGACAGAGAGGACCACAGGGAATTCGTGGCCGGAAAGCGTAGAAGAGCGTCGATGATGCACGCGTTCGCGGGATCCTTCGGCCAAAGGCAGGCCTCAGGATGACGGTTTTGTTGCCTTGTTGAGTCTCTGGGCCCTCTGCGCCCTCAGAGGTGTGAACGAAGGTCACCGCAAGGCGCGCGGGGCGCGGCGTTCTGATGGTGGGTGGGACCTTTGTAACCAGGTAATGACGGCGGGCGACCGAGTAATTCTTGGGTTCGCAAGTGGGCAGCGCGGCATCCAAATGTGAGTACCGCGAGACACACCTTGGCTGATGCGATGCAATATCGCTCGGATAACCGCAGTCAGCACCTAGTGCAGCGGCCGCAAACATGGCACGAGACGTGCTTGTACAGAGTGGCAGCTCGGGTCACAGGGCCGATCCCGGAAATCCGTTTATGGCAGATCATGTAGTGCACCTTCGTTCCCAGTACGCGGCGTTGGACTTCACGCCGCTGGCGGACCGTATTGCGCAACCGTGGTATCGCACGGTCGCTGACAACGTCCGCGACGCGCTGTTCCCGCAAGAGCAACCGCCCCTCAGATTGACATCGAAGCCGGTGCGCGTCCGCAGCATTTGGGGCGAGTACGACAATCATCGCCAGGCAGGCATCGGGTCGATGATGGTCCACGCGGCGATGATCGGGTTCCTCATCTACATCTCGATCGCGGCGCCGAAGATCGTGAACCAGGTCAAGCCGACCGAATCGATCACGTACGTCGCGCCCCCGCCTGACACCCAGGTCTACACGCCGACGCAGGTGAAGCCGGCGCCTGCGAAGGGCGGCGGTGGTGGTGGCGGCGGCGATCGCGACAAACTGGTCGCGCCGAAGGGCAAGCTGCCGAAGCAGGCGATGGAGCAGTTCACGCCGCCGGCGATGGTGATCCGCAATGAGCATCCGAAGCTCGCGATGGAGCCCACGGTGCTGATGCCGCCGCAAGTGCGGTTGGCGACGAACAACAACCTGCCGAACCTCGGTGATCCGATGTCGAAACTGCCTTCGGGTCCGCCGTCGAACGGTACGGGCTCGGGTGGTGGTATTGGTTCTGGCTCGGGTGGCGGCGTCGGCTCCGGTATCGGTGGCGGCGTTGGCCCGGGCAGCGGCGGCGGATTCGGTGGCGGCGTTTACTCGCCGGGTGGCGGCATCACGGCGCCCCGCGCGATCTACTCGCCCGATCCGGATTACTCGGAGGAAGCGCGCAAAGCGAAGTTCCAGGGCACGGTGGTGCTCTGGCTGATCGTTGGGCCAGACGGCCATCCGCGCGACATCAAGGTATCGCGCTCGGTAGGCATGGGACTTGATCAAAAAGCCATCGATGCGGTGCGCACCTGGAAATTCGAGCCGTCGAAGAAGGACGGCGTGCCGGTGGCGGTGCAGATCAACGTCGAGGTGAATTTCCACCTGTATTGAGTTTGTTTGACTGCTTAGCAGAAACGGACCGCGTGGCGAACCTGCCGCGCGGTTTGTGCTTTGGGTGGCAGACTTCAGCGGCGGCCGCCGACGCGGATCGTGGTTGTGTTCCCACACAAGCAAAAGCGGCTTGTGTGGGGCACCCAGATTGTCTTTGTCTCTGTCGCTCCGCTCCAAAACCGCGGCAGGACAGTGCCCGCCCCGAGGGTTGTGAGGCCTCCAAACGCGCTACGCGGCCTGTACCGCCGCTCCGCTTTGATCCATTTGGCTAGAGAATGGCTTTGTTCACGCGCGGTGACGGCCGGACGGTTCGCGCTTCGCAGCAGGCGCCACGCGGGATAGGTGCGCCGTGCGGGCACTCCAGCGGATGGCCGAGGAAGGTGCAGATGCGGTCCGTCGCTTCCGGTGACAGGATGTGCTCGAACTTGCACGCCTGCTCTTCGACTTCGTGTTCGTTCAGCATGCCGAGGCTTTCCGTGAAGAGGCGTTCGGCGAGGCGATGGCGGCGGATAAGCTCGGCGGCGCGATGCCGGCCGCGCTCAGTGAACTCAATGATGTAGCTGCCGTCGGCGGGCAGGTCGTGATGTTCGTCGAGCGTATCGTGGCACGGATTCACGACGTGCTTGTGGCCGTGGGCGAACGGCGGATGTGGCGCCACGCGCACCAGGTCCATCGCGGTCATCTTTTCGAGCGCGATCGTCAGGGGCAGGGCAGCTGGTCCATGCGACGCCAGACGGCCGACTTCGGCGACTTCGCCGTGCTCGTCGACCACCCAGATCTCTTCCAGGATCTCGTCAAACTGCTCTTCGTCGCGCATGGCGAAGACTTCGCTCGACGCGATCTGCCCGTGGTGCAGGTCGATGCGGCGGTCGGCGAGGCGCGCGACGACGGGGTCGTGCGTCACCATGACAATGGTGCGGCCCTGCGCGTGGAATTCGCGCAAAAGGCGCAACACGATCTCTTCGTTGGCGGCGTCGAGGTTGCCGGTGGGCTCGTCGGCGAGGATGATCTTCGGGTCGTTGATGAGCGCGCGCGCGATGCACACGCGCTGCTGCTCGCCGCCCGAAAGCTGACTGGGCAGATGCCGCGCTCGGTCGCCCAGACCCACGCGCGTGAGTGCCGCGAGCGCGTCGTTCTCATCCGTCATGCTGTGGAAGTACTGCGCGAGCATGACGTTCTCGAGCGCCGTCAGATACGGGATCAAGTGGAACTGCTGGAAGATGAAACCCACCTTCTCGGCGCGCACGCGATTGAGGTCGTCGGCGCCGAGCGTAGCGAGGTCAACACCGTCGAGCAGGACTTGCCCTGAGTTCGCGCGGTCGAGGCAGCCAATGAGGTTCACGAGCGTGGATTTCCCTGAGCCCGAAGGTCCCATGACCGCGAGCCATTCGCCGGGCTCGACGTGCAGTGACACGCTGTCGAGCGCGCGGACATAGCTCGCAACATGGCCGTGGCGCGTGGGGTACTGCTTCGTGACCTGGCTGAGCTGGATCATCCTATTCGCCTTTCAACATGGTAGCCGGTTGAATGCCGCGCAGCAAAGACACCGGCACCAACGCTGCGAACAGCGCCAGCGCGACGCCACCGGCGAGCACGGGCGGCAGCACGGAGAAACGTGGCGTGATGCTGGCATGAAAGTTCAGTCGTGCGATCAAGGCAGCGACGCCGAGTCCGATGCCGAAGCCGATGAGCGCGCCCGCTGCGCCGAGCAGTGCGGATTCGGCGGCGAAGAAGCTCTTGAGCACGGCGTCGCTCGCGCCGAGCGCCTTCATGACGGCGAAGTCGCGGCGGCGGTCGAGCACCCAGGTGATGAGTGTGGCCAGCACGCACAGCGCGGCGGTGATGATGACGAAGATGGTCGAGGCCAGCAGAGCGGAGCGCGTCTTGCCGAGGACGCGCGCCTGCGCTTCGGCGATCTGGCGGATCGGGCTGACGTCGGCTGCGGGCAGGGCGGACGACAGCGCAACGATGGCGGAGCGAACTTCTGCGGCTGATCCTGGTACGAAGAGCTCGAACGCACTCGCTGGGGCGCCCATCCAGCTGTCGAATGCCCGGCGCTCGATGTAGATGCGACTGTCTTCGGCGCCGCCGGTCTGCAGGACCGCGGTTGGGACGATGGTGGCGAGCTTGCCGTTGTAGGCGAGGGCAAAAGGCGCGTCGTTCGCGGTGAGCGCTTGCGCGGCACGGATGCCGACGATAGCGCTGACCGTTTCGCCGGTCTGCGCGCCGAAGGATTGCGACGAAGCCGGAGCCGTCACCGTTCGCAGTGACCACCAGGAGGCATTCATGGCGCGGGCCGCGGCGAGGTCGGTGCCCGCGATGACGACCGGCTGATTGCCGGCGGCGTGAGCGACAGCGTAGGAGTAGGGGACAGCCGTCGTGCCGGGCGGAAGCGTCAGGTCGGACGGAAGCGCGGCGCCATCCTTGGCCACGATGACGACGTTCGCGCCGTAGTTGCGGAATTCGGCGCGGAGCTTGGCTTGCGAATCGGCGTAGAGCGTGAGCAGGGCAGTGGCGACGGTCGCGGCGGTGGCGACGGCGGCGAGCGCGGTGGCGGCGCGTCCCCAGCGCACGCGGGCCGCGCGCCAGATCATCCGCAGCAGCATGGAGCGGCCCTTCATGCGTCACCTCGCAAGACGAGCGCGGGATCGAGGCGCACGGCGCGACGGATGGAGACCGCGCTCCCACCGAAGGTGACGATGATCGCGATCAGCAGGACGATGGGCAGCAGTGCGGGTGCGACGGCGATCGAGGAATCGAAGATCGTGCGCCCCATCTGGTGGGCGAGTAGCGCGCCGGCGCTGAAGCCGACGCTACCAGCAAGCAGCGCGAGCACCGCGGCCTCGGCGAGGAACAGCAGCGCGATGATGAGTTTGCCGGCGCCGAGCGCTTTCATCAGGCCAATCTCGTTGCGGCGCTCGAAGATCGAGGTGGCCATCGCGGCCGAGACGGCGAGCGCCGAGGCGGTGAGCGCGGCGATAACCAGCAGCAGCATCAGGCCGGTGATGCGGCCGAGCACCGCGCCCTCGTTCTGCGCGACCTGGCGGATCTGCTCGGCGTGTGCGCCGGGGATCGCTTCGGTGATCTGGAAGGCGATGGAGTTCGCGTAGGGCGAGCAGTACCAACGGTCGTAATCAGCGGGGCTCAGGCTGCGCGGGTTGCGACGCGCGAAGGCATCTTCCGGCTTGGTGAGCGCGCTGACGTAAACGCGATGCACCACGCCGGGCTTGCCGAGCAGACGCTGCGCGACGGCCAGCGGCGCGATGATCTGTTGGTTCGTTGCTGGGTCAGCGTTCACGATGCCGGCCACGTGAAGGGAAGTGTCGCCAAGTCGCACGGTAGAGCCGGCGTGAAACTGGAGGCGCTGCGCGAGCGTTTCGCCGACAAGGACGCTGGCAGAATCGTCGGGCGGCCAATCGCCGGAGACTTGCCACCAGGGATTGGTAGCGCGCATGCCGGTGTGGAAATGCTCGGCGCCGGCGGTGAGTTCGCGGTCGAAGTACGTGCCGACCAGTTCGACCTTGGAGCCGCTCACATCTACGGTGACCGGCAGAACCGGCGCGAAGGCGACGATGTTGTTCTTCCAGAACGTTTGCTTGATGCGCGGGAGGTCGGCTTCGTTGAGATACGCCGCATCGCCCGCCGGCCGGAGGCTCACTCCGCCAAGCTCCAAGCTTAGGCCTTCGGCCTGCGACGAGACGACCAGGTTCGCGCCTGCATTGCGCAGCTCGCGGTTGAGCTTGTCGCCGATGTCGGTAGCGACGGCGATCATGGCCGTGGCGACCGCGACGCCAAGAGCCACGGCCGCGCCTGCGAGGAGTTTGCGCCGCCGCTGCCGCAGGAACGATTGGTAGAGCAGCCGGGCGAACATGGTCAGTTCCCGAAGTGCTGCGCGTGCTGGGCAAGCGCAGCTTGGGTGATGGTAACGGTGTCGCCGTCAGACGTCGCTTCCAGCGGGATCGGATTGCAGCCGCCCGGTGTCCCCACGGTATTGGCGTTGATAGGCGCGGCACAGTTGCGGCAAACGAGGCCCTGCGCGCCCTTGTAGAAGCCGGCGCCGCCGCAGATGTGGCATGCGTCCACTAGGGTGGCGAGCTTGCCATCGGGTTTGCGATAAACGAAGAACCGCACGGTCTTGTTTTCGAGCTGCGCGGCGTAGAGGTGCAGGTCGCCGTCGGCGAGGTCGCGGGCGGAGAGCGTGGCCTTGCCGTCCACAAAGCTGACAACTGTCGCCGGCGGGGCGGCGGAAACGCTCTTGGCGTAGATGAACTCCGCGGTGATGAGGAAGATGAACAGGAACGAGCTGCCGTACACGGCGGCCATCCAGAAGCGTTCGCGGCGTGCGCTCCACTCGGCTTTGCGCTGCGCTGCGCGCGATCCCTCTACTACCGGCTGCGGCGCGCGGCGGCGGTACTCGAACAGGACCATGAGCGCTGCGAGCGCGAGGATGGTCACAAAGAAAAAGATGTCGTTGCGCACGATGGGGCCGATGAGCGCCATCTCCTGCTTGCTCGAGGGCAGGACGCCGTTCTCGGAAAGCTCGTGCAGGCCGGCGACGATCAGTTGCGCGGCCACGAAGAACAGGATGACCGTGGTCACACGGAAGAACTTCTGCAGATTGATCCGCACGCTGCCTTTGACGAACATGACGCCGAAGAGGACGGCCAGGGCGATACCGGTCACCGTGCCGATCACGCTCAAAAGTTCCGTGGAGTTCAGCGAGACGGCGGAGAGGATCAAGACGGTCTCGATGCCCTCGCGCACGACCATCAGGAAGACGAAGGCGAACAGGCCAAGCCACGAGCTGCCCCCCGCGAGCTCGCCGACACGCGATTCGATGTTGCCCTTGAGGGCGCGCGCCGTCCGCATCATGAAGACGATCATGGTGACGACGAAGAACGCCGCGGCGAGCATGAGCCAGCCTTCTACGATGTCCTGATTCAGTTGCAGACGGTTGACGACGAGGGCAGCGCCCACGCTGGCGGCCACGGCAGTGCCCAGCGCCCAGTAGACGGCGCGGCGCAGATCGGAGCGGCCGATCTTGGCGAGATAAGCGACCGTGATGCCGACGATCAGGGCGGCTTCGACGCCTTCGCGGAGCGTGATGATGAGGGCCTGGAGCATAGGTTCCTATGAATTGATTATGAAAATGAAATTCATTTTCAACTACATATGATACTGACCGCTCGCCGCGAGCGTCAAACGGCCGGCAGCGAAAGCGTCGCAGATGATGTTGAACGGCGCGGTGACGGGTGTCACCTGGGATCACAAGCGCTTGAGGAAGCGCTTCGCTTCGGCTAACTGCGGGAATAGCCGTTCTTCCGCCTGGAACTCCGCCGAGTGGACACAGCGACGACTGCCGCGCAGGTGCACGGGATGCCGTAGGTGGAGCATCTCGTGGTAGACGATGTACTCGATCGCGTAGCGGGGAACGGCTGGGTAGTCGAGCGCGCGGCTGACGACGATGGCGTTGTGTGCCGGATCGAAGTGGCCGAGCAAGCGGCGCGCATCGAGGCGGCTCCAGCCGAGCTGCGGTCGGGCCATCAGACCGTGGAAGTAGCGCGTGTTCAGGTCTTCGAAGATCGCTTCCAGGTCCCAATGCCGGCCCTGCGCCGGCGCCAGATGCTTGCGTCCGCGGAGTTGGCGCACCAGGTGCACCCTGGCGGCAAAATCGCGGCGTCCGACATAGCGGCGATAGCGCGCGGCGTGGGATGCGTCCACGGGATAGCGATAAAGCTTGGCCAGGAGGATGTGGCTGATCGCGGTCAGCACCGCCGGTGGTGCACCGGCGAGCAAGTCGGAGAGGCGGACCTTCACCACGCCGCCGCGCAGACGGATGGTGTTATTCACGTTGGCGAAGCGAAAGAACTCGGCGGCGATGGCCGGCATCTCAGCGCGCGGACGTAGCGCACGATATTCGCGCTGCAGGATCTCGACGAGGGCCGTGGTCACTGGGGCGAGATTAGCACGGAGCACGCGACGGTGAGAGTAGCGGCATCGCGGTGCTCACCCATGGCATGCGTGTGATAACCAGCTAGTAAATGGCTGGCCCTGCGCGCGTCCTGTGCGTGCCCCAAGTCGCTGAAAACAAGCGACCGCAGATTTTGGAGGGCGCGTTGCAATGAGAAAAGTGTCGGCCCGGCCGGACAGTCGCGCAGATCAGTGAGACCGACAACCAGGGGAACAGCGGTTTCGCTGGCCAGCGCGATGACGATGCCAATGGGACTGCCTTTCCGGCCGGCCGACGTCTTTCTTTTCTGGCGCCTCCGGCGCCAAAACCGCTAGAGAGCACACCCGCCCAAAGACCCGCGAGGCCTCTCGTCGCGCTACGCGGGCTGGACCGCCCGCTCCGCTTTGTTTCTGCTCCCTCCCTCGCAAACCGCAGGAGAGCGCGCTGGCCGAAATCGCGGTTCCCAAAGTTACTCAAGGTCGTCCTTTGCGTGACCTAGGGTGGCGGTGTCTTTTGTGATGAAGTTGTGACGGTTGGCGCGCAACAAAGGACGGTCCAGGCACATCTAATGCAGTAGGGCGAGTGTATGGCGAAGGTCGCAAAAGCCGCGCTGGTAGGGGTTTTTGGGGTCACATGTGTTTTGGCGCAGGGTCCCGCCCAGATTCCGGCGCCGGCTCCGATGATCAGCGCGAACGATCTGGTGCGGCAGGCGGTGATGATGGAGTTGCAGCATAACGCCGACCAGAAAGAGCGCTTGATGTACCGCATGCGCCGGGTCACGCCGGAAAAGACCGAGGTCAAGCAGTACGTCGAGACCGACGATGGCACGGTAGCGCGCCTGCTCACCCTGAACGACGGCCCGCTATCCGCCGATCTGGCACAGAAGGAAGATGCTCGCCTGCAGAACCTGGCGGCGCATCCCGAGCAGCAGCGCGACAAGCAGAAGAAGCAGAAGGAAGACGAAGAGCGCGCCACCAAGATGGTCGGCGCGCTGCCCGATGCATTCAACTACGAGTACGACGGCACCGAGGAGAGTCCGCAAGGCGAGCTGTTGCGGCTGAAGTTCACGCCGAATCCGCAGTATGTGGCGCCCACGCGCGAGCTGCGGGTCTATGAGGGCATGCAGGGGCAGATGTGGCTGCGCAAGCAGGACCACCGCCTGGCGCGGCTCTCGGCAACACTATTCCGCGATGTGGATTTCGGATGGGGCATCCTGGGGCGGCTCTACAAGGGTGGCACGTTCGAAGTGGTGCAGGGCGAGATCGGCGCCGGTCGCTGGGAGACCACGCACCTGAAGCTCAGTTTCGAGGGCAAGGCGCTACTGATCAAGGCGATCCACATCAAGGAAGACGAGACGCTCAGCTGCTTCCGCCAAGTGGCGGAGAACCTGACGGTGGCGCAAGGCGTGGAGATGTTGCGCAAATACGATCCGAACAGCGAGCGCGGAATGGTGGCCCAGACCCAGGGCGCACCTCCATCGGCGCAACCCAGAAGGTAAGAACCGCAGCGCAATAGGAACCCTTCGACGGCGCGCGGCGTCCGTCTCCCCTCGTTCAAGATGACACCATTTATCTCTTTTTAGCGGCGGCGACGATTTTGGCGAAGCCTTGTGGATCGAGGCTGGCGCCGCCAACGAGCGCGCCATCGATCTCTTCTTCGGCAAGAAGCGCGGCGGCGTTGTCGGGCTTCACGCTCCCGCCGTAGAGGATGCGGAGGTCCTTGGCGATGGCGTCGCCGAACGCCTTGCCGACTTCGGCGCGGATGGTGCGATGGGCGGCGGCGGCGAGTTGCGGAGTCGCTGTCTTGCCCGTGCCGATGGCCCAGACCGGTTCGTAGGCGATCGCGATCGGCCCCGCATCCGCGGCGGTGAGTCCTTGCAACGCGCCGGTGCATTGGCGGCGCAGGACGTCGTCGGTGCGTCCGGCTTCGCGCTCTGCCAGGACCTCACCGACACACAGGATCGGCTTCAGGTCGGCCGCGAGCGCGGCCTTGAGCTTGCGGTTGACGGTCTCGTCGGTCTCGCCGAAGTACTGGCGACGCTCCGAGTGGCCGATGATGACGTGCGTGCAGCCGGCGGCAACGAGCATG
>CAYWSH010000041.1:14104-23339 GCA_964460655.1 uncultured Terriglobales bacterium
ACGCCCGCAAGACGGCTCAACTTCCAGTTGGCAGCGATCAGGGGAGTTCGCATGAAGAGACTCGTATCGGCGTAATCCGCGCTGCATCAGCGAAATCTGCGGTTTAAGATTTTGGAGCCGAAAGCCGAAAGTCTTAAACCGCAGATTACGCAGAAACATCGCGCCGATTTCGCAGATCTCGTGGGCCCGGTCCGCCTACTTATCGCTCAGGGCCTTGACGCCGGGTAATTCGATGCCTTCGAGGAACTCGAGCGAAGCGCCGCCGCCGGTAGAGATGTGCGAGATCTTGTCTTCGACACCGGCCTTCTTGATTGCGGCCACGCTGTCACCGCCGCCGACGATCGAAGTGGCCGCGGCGTTGGCAGCCACGGCGCGGGCGATCTTGTTGGTGCCGCGCGCAAAGGGCTCGAATTCGAAGACACCCATCGGGCCGTTCCACATGATCATCTTGGCGGCTTCGATCTCCTCGGTGAAGAGCTCGACGGTCTTGGGGCCGATATCGAGCGCCATCAAGTCATCGGGAATGGGCTGGCCTTCGCCGATCGGCTTCGGCAGCGCGTCGGCAGCGAACTTCATGGCGGCAACGTGGTCCACCGGGAGCAGCAGCTTGACGCCGCGCTGCTTGGCGCGCGCCAGCAGTTCGCGTGCGAGTTCGAGCTTGTCCTCTTCGACGAGCGACTTGCCGATCGACTGTCCTTGCGCCTTCAGGAACGTGTAGGCCATGCTGCCGCCGATCAGCATGGTGTCAACCTTCTCGATCATGTTGCGGATGACGCCGATCTTGTCCGACACCTTGGCGCCGCCGAGGATGAGGACCAGCGGATGCTCAGGCGCGGAAACGACCTTGCCGAGATATTCCAGTTCTTTTTCCATCAGCAGGCCGGCGGCAGACTGCTTGACGAACTTCGTGATGCCGACCGTGGAGGCGTGCGCGCGATGCGCGGTGCCGAAGGCGTCGTTCACGTAAACGTCGGCGAGCTTGGCAAGCTGGCGGGAGAAACCTTCGTCGTTGGCTTCCTCCTCGGCGTGGAAGCGCAGGTTCTCGAGCAGCAGCGTCTGGCCTTGCTCGAGGCGGTTCGCCATCTCCTCGGCTTCACCGCCGATGCAGTCGGGTGAGAAGCCGACGTTCTCCTCGCGGTCGTACGCGTCGTCGAGCAGCATGCGCAGCCGCTCGGCGACGGAGCGCAGGCTCATCTTCGGATTCGGCTTGCCCTTGGGACGACCGAGGTGCGAGGCAAGGATGAGGCGAGCGCCGTTGCGCAGGGCGTACTCGATCGTCGCCAGCGTTTCGCGGATGCGCGTGTCGTCGGCGAGACGGCCTTCCTCATTGAGCGGGACGTTGAAGTCCACACGCATGAAGACGCGCTTGCCGCGCAGCGGTATGTCACGGATGGAGAGCTTCCCGTTCACACGGCTGGCAGTCGCCGTGGCCCCACGCCGTCCGTTGCCATTCCCGCTCATAGTCCCTTACTGCCGAGGAATTTGATGAGATCACGCACGCGGCACGAATAGCCCCACTCATTGTCGTACCAGGAGATGACCTTCACGCAGTTGCCGGCGACGACGAGCGTCATCGGCGCGTCGACGATCGAGGAGCGCGAATCACCGCGGAAGTCCATCGACACGAGCTCGTTCGTCTCGAAGCCGAGGATGCCCTTCATGGGTCCATCGGCCGCGGCCTTGAGGGCAGCGTTCACTTCCTCGACGGTCGTCTTCTTTTCGACGAGCGTGACCAGATCGACGACCGAGACATCGGGCGTTGGCACGCGCATGGCAAAGCCATCGAGCTTGCCGGCAAGGTCGGGGATGACGAGCTTCAGCGCCTTCGCTGCGCCGGTGGTCGTCGGGATCATGTTGAGCGCCGCGGCGCGTGCACGCCGCAGGTCCTTGTGCGGGAAGTCGAGGATGACCTGGTCGTTCGTGTAGGAGTGGATGGTGGTCATGGTGCCGCTGACGATCTTGAAGCTGTCGTTGACCACCTTTGCGATCGGCGCCAGGCAGTTCGTGGTGCAGGACGCGTTGGAGACGATGTGGTGCTTGGCCGGGTCGTACGCCTTCTCGTTGACGCCGAGGACGAGAGTGATGTCTTCGTTCTTCGCCGGCGCCGAGATGATGACTTTTTTCACGGGGCCGCGCAGGTGCTTCTTCGCGTCGTTGGCGTCGGTGAAGCGGCCGGTGGATTCGACAACGACTTGTGCGCCCACAGACTCCCAGTCGAGTGCCGCTGGATCTTTCTGCGCGAAGACTTTGACCTTCTTGCCGTCGATGGCGATGTGGTCCGAGCCGGCGGTGACGTCGTGCGAAAGATTGCCGAGGATGGAGTCGTACTTGAGCAGGTGCGCCAGCGTCTTGGGATCGGTGAGGTCGTTGACGGCGACGAACTCGAGGTTGGAGTCGCCGAGCGCGGTGCGCAGGATGTTGCGCCCGATACGCCCGAAGCCGTTGATCCCGACTTTGATCGCCATGAATTACGTCTCCTTATGAGTCCGCGAAGGGGGATGCAAACTCAGGATGCTAGCACCGCGCATTCGGCGCGCGCAATCAAGACTGTAGATTGTGCGCGCACGTGAAAGTAGAATCCGCGCACCGTGCGGCGCATTTTGGCATTCCTGTTCGCACTTCCGGCGACGTTGTTGCCGGCGCGTTATCGTCCGCGCACGAGCCTCTTCGACGAATTTGACATTCGCCCGGCCGCGATGGTCAGCGGCATCGTGCAGATGGCAATCATCGCCGTATTGTGGTGGCTCGGGTACCGGCACTACGTCGACCTGCGCGTCGGTGGCGCGAAGAACGTAGTCGTAGGCATGGCGGAGAAGGGTGGCGAGACCGCCATCATGGGCTACGGCGTTTATCTGCTGATCGAATACTGCCTACTGCCGCAGACTCTGTTGCTGTTCTACTTCCTGTTCGAGGGCGGCGTACGGTTTGTTGCGGCGTTCGTGCACGGCGAGCTTGTCCCGACGCTGCCGCTCGTGGGCGTGGCCGCGCTGCACACGCTTCTCGACAAGAAGCGTGACGAGCGCGAGTTGCCGCCGCTGGTCATCGATAAGGTCGAACGCGTCGACAATCCCGATTGCCAGTTGCGCATCTGGACGTGCCGCGTGCGCGAGTGGAACAACTTGACGACGATCAGCTATGAGGACGAGTTGTACGAGGTGGTGCGGCACGAGATCGGGGCACTGCCGCGGCCGGTGATGTACGAGCTGCGTCGCAAGCCGGAAGGGAAGATTGTGCGCGGGCTGCATCACTACTCGCCCGATGAGTTACTGCCGAAGGAATAGTGCGTCAGTCGGTCAGCCGTTCAGTCAGTCAGCGAAACCCGGCTCACCAACTGACAAACTGGGTTCGGTTGTGTTACAAGCGCAGCATGGCGAATCGATCGCGCCGCGGTGGACGAGGGCGGCGCAGACCACCACAGCAAGGTTCCGGAGGCGGGCCGTCGCAGAATCCGCCGCCCCTGGTCCCGAACTATCCTGATGAGCGCTGGGGCGATGCGGCTGCGCCTCCGCCTCCGCCGCCGGCACACAGCGCGGGCGAAGATGACGACAACCGTGGCAACCTCATCGAGAGTCCGGCGCCACCACGCCGCGAAGAGCCGCGCAGAGGACGGGGCGAGGCCCCGCGTGAAGCGCAGGGTCAGGGACGCGGACGTCGCCGCCGCGGTGGACGAGGACGCCGTCGTGGTGGGGAGGGTCAGGGGCAGCCACAGCCCCAGCCCCAGCACGCGGCGGTAGCAGCGCCACCGCCGGCAGCGGCGAACGAACCGGTCGTCCAATCGGCAGACCTTCCCGAAGGCACATCGCCGGATTTTGCTCCTGAAGTCGGTGGACGGCCACAAGGCGCGCCGAAGCAGCCGCGGGGCGTCGTCGTCCTGACAATCGGTTTGCCGGGGTCGGGAAAGAGCACCTGGTTCAAGCGCCGTGGCGTGACGCCACTCTCCAGCGACACACTGCGCACCATCCTGTTCGACGACATCACCGAGCAGCGCTACCAGCACCTGGTGTTCTCGACGCTGCGATCGCTGCTGCGCGCGCGCCTGATCGCGCGCATGCCGTGGAACTACGTCGATGCGACCAACCTCTCGCCGAAAGACCGCAAGCATTGGGTCGAGATGGCACGCAGCTTCGGTTACGAAGCGCACGCCGTCTTCTTTGATGTCCCCTTGGAAGTGTGCCTGGAGCGTAATCGCCGGCGCGAGCGCCGCGTGGACGAAGACGTGATGCAGCGCATGGCGGCGAAGCTCCGCCCGCCGACATTCGAGGAGGGCTTCGCGAAGATCACCGTGGTGCGGGTGAAGCGGGCCGGGGAAGAACCAGCCGGTTGATTCAGAAAAGTCCCGAACGCAGTGAGGGACCCCTATAGCTACGCGGATCTAGAGTAGCTATAGGGATCCCTCGCTACGCTCGGGATTCTCATTTTGAAGCCCCGAACAAATGCCCGAGCTTCTCCTTCTTCGTCTTCAAATACCCCTCGACCTGCGCGTGCGGCTCGACCTCGCACGGCACACGCTCAGCGACACGCACGCCCGCGCGCTCGAGCGCCGCGACTTTGTCGGGATTATTCGACAATAAGCGGACGGCGTTGACGCCGAGTGCTTGCAGGATTTCCCCGGGCAGCTGATAGCCGCGGTGATCGGCGGCGAAGCCGAGCTTCTCGTTGGCTTCGACGGTGTCGAGGCCGGTGTCCTGCAATTCGTAGGCTTGCAGCTTGGCCATGAGGCCGATGCCGCGCCCTTCCTGCTGTTCGTAGATCAGGATGCCGGCGCCGGCGGCGGCGATCATCGCCAGAGCCATTTCGAGTTGCTGGCGGCAGTCGCAGCGCAGCGAGCCGAAGACATCGCCGGTCAGACACTGCGAGTGGATGCGAACGAGCGGAGGGGCGGCGTGGATGTCGCCCATCACGAGGGCGACCGCCTCTTCCGTGCCGCGGCGGAAGCCGAGGATGCGGAAGCGACCCCAACGAGTAGGGAAGTCGGCTTCGGCGAGCTTCTGGGCCTGATTGGTCACGATTTGATTATAGCCAGCGCGCTCCAAGGCAAACCGCAGAGGACGCTAAGGACGCAAAGGGGTGCAAAGGCAAGGCAAAGTTACATCAGTTCCTTTGCGTCCTCTGCGTCCTTTGCGGTTTGGGTTCTCACGGTTTAGTCTCCAGCGGCCGCTTCGACTTCTCGTAGAACTCATTCTGCAGTTTCAGGCTGACGTTGTCGGCTTTGATGGCTTTCAGCGCAGTGACGATGTCGGCGATCCAGGCGTTCATCTGGAACTGGCCGAGTTCCGGCGTCGCGGCCTCACCCTGGCCGGCATAGTGGTTCGGAAACTTCGCGTACCACCAGATGCCGGTGTAGACGTTCGGCGGCAGGCCGCTCAGGCGATTGAGGTCGTCGCCATTCTCGTTCGGGCCGCGGTCGAGATGGACGAGATCGGGGCGCGAGACCAGCGTCTTCGACGTTTCGGATTCGCCGGCGTGACCGTCGTTGGTCGTCTTCTTCGGCGGGCCGCCCGGCGGCGGGTTGCTGGTGCGGATGGAGTAGACGACGTAGTCGTGCGGTTTTTCCAACTGGATCTGTCCGAAATAGGGAAGCAGGCTGCTGTTGCCGCCGTGGCCGTTCACGATGACGACTTTCTTGCAGCCGTTACGCGCCATCTCGTCGGTCGTTTCCTGCAGGAGCGCGAGCTGAAGCTGCGGACTATAGGCGATGGTGCCGGGTTCATGTTTCGCTTCAAATATCTGCCCGAAATAGTACTCAGGGAAGACTATGGCGTACTCCTGCTCGGCGGCGTGCAAGGCGGCGTAGCGGGCGTTGAACAGGTCATTGCCGAGCGGCAAGTGTGGCCCGTGCTTCTCCACGATGCCGAACGGCAGGATGCACGTGCCCTGGGACTGCGCGATGCCGGTGCGGAAGTCGGCGGCGGTGAGTTCTTCCCAGTGGACGGAGAGCTTGGGCGTGGTCTGGGCAGAGAGAGTCAGACCGAGCAGAAGGAAAATGAATCGGCGCACGCGAAACCTCGAGAAGAAACGTCCACAGGGAGGAAAGGAGGAGGGAAGGAATCAAGAAGAATAGAAAACTCCCTTCCTCCCATCCTCCCTGTAGGGTTCAGCGCGCGGATTCTAGCACTCGCTACCAGCGATAGCGGTGATGTCCGCCGTGGATCACGACGTAGTTGAAACCGAAACCGCCGTAGGGCGCGTAAGGATAGCCGTACCCATACACCGGATAAACCGGCGCGATCGCGTAGGGATACGGATAGACGGCGCGCGGATAGCCGTACGCGCGCGGGCGATAAACGGGCCCATAGCGACGCGGCCCATCGACCTCGGCGTGGCGTAGCACTGGGCGGCCGGAATTCGGGCCGCGTCCGGCAGCGGGTACGACCTCGATGGGCTGTTCGAGCGTGAAGGTCATGACGGTCTCAGAGGCCAGGGACGCCTGGCGGCCGTCGCCGGATGCGGCAACGCCGATCGTACCGGCAGTGGCCCCGGCACCGGCGCCGATGGCCGCGCCGCGACCGTAGTCAGCGGCGGCGCCAATCCCTGCGCCGATCGCGGCCGGCAACAGGATGGCGGCAGCCGCACGCTTGCCGCGGCTGGGGCCGGCGATAGCGAAGCGACTGGTGCGCAGGTCATAGTAGCGGTTGTCGACGATCAGGCGCGTGAGCTCGAGCACGATCTCGCCGCGGCCGGAGAAAGTGCCGGCACGGCGCGCGTCCACGATGCGGCCTTCGACGTCATAACCCGAGCCGATGATGATCTCGCCATTCGCCCCCAAGGGCGATTCCAGCGTCCCGCGGACGAGGTTGCTCATCGAGACGGTGTATTCAGTGACGGGATCGATGAGCCGCACGTGTAACTGGGTGCCGGCGGGTATGACGACCCGCGCCACTTGTGCGGGCGAGACGTAGGTGCGCGTCTCCGTCTGGGGAGCGAGCTGCAGCTGACCGAATGCCAGCGGCGTGAGTACGGAGAGCAGTAGCGAAGACGAGCGAAGCAGGCGCATGCAAGGCCTCCCACACGGACGGATTATGTCACGACAAGGGAACCCGGCGGAGGAACGGTCAGTTGCGGGAATCTTGCAGGGAATGTAGCCGTCCTTGCAATGACGCCCGAGTCGGTGTGATATGAGGCGCTCGCTGGGGCGCAGGACCAGCGGGAGAGGAGACCATGAAGAACCCATTCAGCAGATGGTTGTGCATGCTGTGCCTGGTTGCGAGCTCACGGGCCAGCGATGATGCGCTCGCGATGGCTGCGTTGCTGGAAAACAATTACAGGATCGTTCCAGCCGTCACCTATCTGACGGCGACGGGCTACGAGGCGAAACTCGACCTGTACGTCACGCGGACGCCAGACAAGCCGCTGCCGACGATGGTCCTCATCCATGGGGGCGGCTGGACGGGAGGCCAGAAAGAAGGGCGGAATCTGTTGCTCGTGTCTTACCTGCTGATGGGCATGAACGTGGTCAACGTGGAATACCGTTTGGCCAAGAATGCACCGGCACCCGCCGCAGTCGAGGATTGTCGGTGCGCTTTACGCTGGGTCATCCAGCACGCGAAGGAATATGGGATCGATCCGAGCCGGTTGGCGGTGACCGGCGATTCGGCGGGCGGCCATCTGGCGCTTACTACGGGGATGCTGCCGGCCTCGGCTGGACTCGATCGCCAATGCCCGGGGACGGAGGAGTTGAAAGTCTCCGCGATCGTGAATTGGTACGGGATATCGGACGTGAACGACCTGCTCGACGGGCCGAACATGAAGTCCTACGCAGTGACGTGGCTCGGCAGTGCACCCGACCGCGAGCAGATTGCCAAGCGCGTCTCGCCTATCAATTACGTGCGCGCCGGCTTGCCGCCGATCCTAACGATCCATGGCGACGCCGACCCCACCGTTCCTTATCCGCAGTCGGTGCGGTTGCACAAAGCGCTCGAGCAGGCAGGCGTGCCCAACGAGTTGATGACGATCCCTGGCGGCAAGCATGGATTCGCCTGCTGCACGTTGAGCCAGCGCGAGGCGGCCTATGCCAAGATCAGGGAATTCCTGACGCGGTACCACGTACTCGAAGCTCCATCTGCCACGACGAGGTAAGGCGAATCGGTCGGTGCAGCGGGGTCAAGAAGTGTCTTGACTTGACATACATAGGACTACAATGTATAAGACTTCAACGTATGGACGTGAGCAAGGACCTGGTCGCCGCTTCCGCCACGCCGCTGGTGCTCGCCATCCTGGCGGAGGGTGATAGCTACGGCTACGCCATCATCAAGCGGGTGGCTGAGCTTTCGGGCGGGCACCTGCAATGGACGGACGGCATGCTGTATCCGGTGCTGCACCGGCTGGAGCGCCAGGGCCACGTGGCGGCGAAGTGGGCTGCGTCAGACACCGGCCGCAAACGCAAGTATTACCGGATCACCAAAGAAGGCCGCGCGCACCTGGCCGCGCAACGGCAGCAATGGCAAGCAGTGGATGGCACTTTGCGAGGTCTCTGGATGCAGGCGGTGACAGTATGACGACGTTTGCAGATCGGCCGCTCGAGGAGCAGATCGCGCAGTGGCGCGAGTATGTACGGCGCCGGCAGGCGCTTAACCACGGTCCTGACGTGGAGGAGTTGGAAGGGCATCTGCGCGACCAGCTGGCGGCACTGAGCGAGGCCGGGCTGGCCGGGGATGAAGCCTTCTTGGTGGCGGTGAAGCGCATGGGCAGCCTGGATGCGCTGTCACGCGAGTTCGCGCGCGAGCACTCGGAGCGACTGTGGAAGCAGCTGGTAATCGCACCCGATGGCAGCGATGCGGCGGCGAACACCACGCCGGGCGAGGTGCTGGTTGTTCTAGGCCTCGCCGTTGCCGCGGCGGTGGCCGTCAAAGTACCAGCGTTGTTCGGTCTGCAGATCGATCATAACGAACAGTTCTACATGAGGAACGCCAGCCTGTTCGTGTTGCCGTTGCTGGCGATCTACTTCCTGTGGAAGCGCGGCGCGGAGGCAGCGAGCCGCCTTTGGCTGGCGCTGCCGTTCGTGGTGGGCGCAGTCTTCGCCAATGTCTATCCGTTCGTCCCGAACAGCCATACGGAGATACTGACCGGCATCCATCTACCGATCGCCCTCTGGCTGGTGGTCGGCTTTGCGTACGTGCGCAGCCGCCGGTTCGGCGGCAGGGGCCGTATGGTCTTCGTGCGGTTCACCGCGGAGCTCGCCAGCTACTACGTGGTGATCGCGTTCGGCCGCGGCGTTTTGACCGCGTTCCCCCCGGTA
>CAYWSH010000042.1:0-9594 GCA_964460655.1 uncultured Terriglobales bacterium
CGCGCGAACTCGGCCAGCTCATCACCTTCAACAACCGGACGTTCGATCTCGCGAAGGCCGTCCCCACCGTGGTGCTGCGCAACGACGATTACGGCCGCATCTGGCGCATCGTGGACGATGGCACGCCCGTGCAGTTGGAGTTCAACATCCAGAACGAGACGTATCCCGAAGGCACGACGGCGTACAACACCATCGCCGAGATTCCCGGTACCGATCCCAAGCTCAAAGATGAAATCGTGATGCTCGGCGGCCACCTCGACTCCTGGCACTCCGCGACCGGCGCCACCGATAACGCCATCGGCTGCGCCACCATGATGGAAGCAGCGCGCATCCTCAAGGCCATCGGCGTGCGGCCGCGGCGCACCATCCGCGTGGCGCTATGGAGCGGCGAGGAAGAAGGCCTGCTCGGCTCGCTCGCGTACGTGAAGGAACATTTCGGCACGGCTGAAGAACCGAAGCCCGAGTTCGCGAAGTTCGCCGGCTACCTGAACATCGATTCGGGCACCGGCCGCGCACGTGGCGCCAGCGTCTTCGGACCGCCTGAGGCCGGCAATATCCTGCGGCAGGTCCTCGCGCCGTTCAACGACCTCGGCGTCGTGGGCGCGAGCGCCACGCGCAGCCGCCGCGTGGCCGGCACCGACAGCACGTCGTTCAACAACGCCGGCCTGCCGGGCATCGGCTTCGGCCAGGACCCGATCGAGTACGGCTCGCACACGCACCACACGAACCTCGATACGTACGAGCGCATCATCCCGGACGATGTGAAGGCTAGTGCGATCTCGATCGCGGCGACGCTGTATCAACTCGCCATGCGTGACGAGCAGTTGCCTCGCTTTGCCAAAGACCAGATGCCGCCACCGCAGCCGGCAACAACGAATCCGCCACCGGCAACGCCGGCAGCCACGCCGAGTGCGAACCAATGAAGCAACTCCTGGCTTTGCTGATTAGCTTGAGTACAGCATGTCTGGCTCAGGACGCGACAGCTCTTCCAGTGGTTAAGGAGTTCGCGTGTCCCAAATTCCCTCCGAAGGCTGCTTCAGATCACTTGCAAGGCATGGTCAAGCTGAAAGTGACAACCGATGGCCATCGTGTCAGCGACGTAAGAGTCGAATCGGGGCATCCTGCGCTGCGAGATGACGCGGTCAAGAACGTGGAAACATGGGTATTCGCCGATCACACACCGACGTCGTGGGCGGTAACCTACTTCTATGTCCATGAAGGAAGGTTCAAGCGCGATAAGGCAACAAACTGCGACGCCAAGATGGAGCTTCCAAAGACAGTTACCGTAAGCACCTCGTGGTGAACGCGTAACACGCTCGGCGATACGATTTGCCGCGTTTCCTATACTCTAGCCGGTGTAAAATCTAAGCACTTTTGTCACCCGAGAATCCTGTTTTGATCGAGCTTGCGCCTTCGATTTTAGCGGCTGATTTTGCTCACCTGGCCGAGCAGGTCCACAACGCCCATGAGGGCGGCGCCGCCCTGCTGCACGTCGACGTGATGGACGGGCACTTTGTCCCGAACCTCACCGTCGGACCGCCGCTGGTGGCATCGCTGCGCAAGGCGACGGCGCTGCCGCTCGACGTGCACCTGATGATCGACAATCCCGATGACTTCATCGGGCCCTTCGCCGATGCCGGCGCGGACTGGATCTCGGTCCACCAGGAAGTCTCGAAGCACTTGGACCGCACGCTGAACCTGATCAAGAGCCGCGGCTTGCGCGCCGGCGTGGTCATCAATCCCGCGACCCCGGTCAAGACGCTCACGGAAGTGCTCGACATCGTGGATTACGTGCTCGTGATGTCGGTGAACCCCGGTTTCGGCGGGCAGAAGTTCATCCCCTCGACGCTGCGCAAAGTCGAGCGGCTCGTGGACCTGCGGCGTGCCGGGCGCCTGCAATTCCGCATCGAAATGGATGGAGGCATGGCGCTCGATACCATCGGCGATGCCGTGCGCTCCGGGGTGGAGATCATCGTCGCGGGCAATGCTGTTTTCGGCCATGGCGATCCGGCCGAGAACGTGCGTCAGTTGCTGCGCACGGCGCAGCAAGCCACGATGGCACGCGCCTGATGCGCGATTGGTTATTGGCTATTGGTTATTGGTTATTGAAAAAGCCGCAAAGGCACGCCGCTTTGCCGTTCAATAACAAATAACCAATAACGAATAACGATTGCACCGCCCCGGGGTATTCATGTTTCGTCGTTCAACTTTACGGTTCGCTCTTATGGTCCTCGCCGCCGGCGTGACGGTCGGCTGCCACCACAACGTCAAGAACCCGATCGCCGACGTCAACTCCAAGCAGCCTGACAAGGTCCTGTTCGATCGCTCCATGGACGCGATGAAGAAGGGCAAGTTCGACGTGGCGCGTATCACCCTGCAGACGCTCATCAACACGTATCCCGATTCCGAATACGTGGCGCGCGCCAAGCTGGCCGTGGGCGATTCCTGGTACGCGGAAGGTGGCGGCACGGCGCTGGCGCAGGCCGAGGCCGAGTACAAGGACTTCATCACCTTCTTCCCCAACATGGCGGAGGCGTCCGAGGCGCAGCTCAAGGTCGCCAACATCCACTATCGGCAGATGGAAAAGGCCGACCGCGACTTCACCCACGCCAAGCGCGCGGAAGACGAATATCGCAACCTCATCACGCAGTTCCCCGACAGCCCGCTCGTGCCGGAAGCCAAGCAGAAGCTGCGCAACGTGCAGGAGGTACTGGCCGAGCGCGAGTACCGCATCGGGCGGTTCTACTACCTGCGCGAATCGTGGGCAGCCGCGATCGCACGGCTTAAGTCGGTCGCCGATGCCTATCCGCTCTACAGCAAAGCCGACGACACGCTGATGATGATCGGCAGCGCCTACGAGCGGCAGATCGACATGATCCGCGCCAACAAGCAAGTCACCGAGGCGGTCAAAGGCCTGATGATCGAGGATTTCGCGAACCGCGCGGCCGAGGAATACACCCGCATCGTGGCGCGCTATCCCGCCGGCGGCCGCGCCGATAAAGCCAAAGAGCGGCTCATCGCGCTGCATCGCCCCGTACCGGACATCACCGCGGATGCGATGGCGGCCAGCAAAGCGGAAGAGGAGAGCCGGGAAGAGACCGGCCGCTGGGCGCGCATGATGCTGAACTTCCACAAGCATCCCGACTTCAACCCCGCCGCCAAGGTCGGCGAGCCGACCGTCACACCGCCGGCTCCGACGAACGCTACCGACATCGTGAAGCAGACGGCGCAGGCCGCGGTCAACGCCGTCACCGCCGCGCAGCCGGGCGGGGCGCCGGGAACACAGCCCGCGGCGGCCAGCGGGACGGCGACCATGGAAGTCGTGCCGACGGCGAAGCCGCCAGTAGCACCGACGCCCGGCGCAGCGGTCCAACCGGAGATCGCACCGCCGGCGACAACGCAGCAACCCGATACCTCCGGCATTGAGGACCTCGCCGCCAAGCCCGCTGCGAAGTCCCCGGCCGCCAGCGCACCGGCAACGACCGCACCCGCGGCAAATCCGCCGGCGACGCAACCTGCCGCTCCAACGCCCGCGCCCCCGCCGACGCAGGTGAACGAAGCCACCCAGCCGAGCGAATCCCCAGCCGCCGGCAACGCGCCGCAGAAGGGCGATTCCACTTCGAGCAAGGGCAAGAAGAAAAAGAGCGACGACAAGAAGAAAGAGAGCAAGCCTCCGCAGCAGTAGTCTCAGTTCGGTTCCCAAATAAGGCCCGGCCCAACGGCTGGGCTTTTATTTCGCGGCGGTGGCGAGGTATTTTCCGAGCGGGATCCGCACGGAGCCCAAGTCACTCGAGTGTTGGTCGCGCAGGATGACCCACAAGACCGTTGCGCCCGGGCTGGGCTGCAGGCTAAGCCGTAGCTCCGCGGTCTCGGGAGGACTCTGTTCAGCGATCGCTTGCCGATCCAGCCCAATGCCTTTGCGTCCCTGAGCGACGATTGCGTTCTTGTCGTTCAGCTGCAGAAGCACGACTTCGAACGTCGGCACAGGTCCCGCCCGAGAGGGTTGGGCCAACAACGCTCGCGGATCGAGATGTAGCGTTACCAGCAGATCATGGCTATCGCTTGCTGCCGCTGAAAGCTGCACCTCCAGCGGGAACTGCGTGGCTTCCAGCGGATCGCTCGCCACGTAGCGCAACCAGTCCGCTTCGCTGCGTAAGGTGCCGGAGGCCGCATCCGGCAGCGCCACGTAGCCGCCACGCGCCAAAACGGTAAGGCCGGAGCGCCTTGTCTTCACCTGGATCTTGCGAAACTCGCCGTTCCACTCGCCATGGTCTGGGGTGTAAGCGAGGGTATAGGTCACGCGCGCGTCGGCCAGCGCCTGTTGGACGCCGGTCTCGAGGTCGTTGCGATTGTAGAAAGCCCGGCCGCCGGTGCGTTGCGCCATCGACCGCATGGTCAGGTAAGCCCCGGGATCGGGTGGCGAGGAATTACGTCCCACGACCTTCGGGTTCGCTACGCTCCCCAGGCCGAGGCTCGTGGTCTCCAGACCGGCCGCGCCCACCGGATAGATCGCGATACCGGCATCGTTCATCAGCCGCACCGTGCGCTCGGCCTGGATGCCAAGCGCTCCCGGCAGGGGCTGCCCCTCTTCGGAGACATCCGGTGGCGGTGGCGGTCCCTCGGTGCTGGCGTTCAGCATCGTGGGCGAGAGCTCGCCCAGGTATGAACCGTGGTACACGTCGAAGATCCAGATGAGACTCTTGCGTCCGGGTGCCGCGGCAAGATGGCGCGCGATGGATTCCAGCGCGACATTCGTGGCGCGGGTCGCCGCCACCATGTACGCTTGCCGCGCCGCCGGGCCACCCTTTCCTTCCAAGTCGAAGTGGTAGCGGTTGTAGTCCCCGTCCAGGAAACGATCGAGGTCGGTCAACGGTGCGGCTGCTACCGCTGTCGAGCCGTCGTGACGCGCATCGTGGCGGCGCACTGCCGCGACCAGATCGGAAGCGTCGTCGGTGAAGTCGTGCAGTACTTCCAGCTTGTCACCGAGGACGTAGAGCGCCACGCGCTCCTGCGCATCTAATCGTCTGAGGAACTCACGCAGTCGGTGTAAGGCGTAGCCCTGTGAGGTCCAGCGGCTGTTCAGCGTATCGAACAGGATGACGGTGACGCTGGGCAGCGCGCCGCGCCGTGTCAGCGCGTTCGTGTAAATATCGCCGGGCGGCCGCGGCGGCTCGCTTGTCGCCGGCGGCTCCATGACGACCGCGTTGCAATAGCGGATCTGCTGCGGGCGGCCCTCATCCCAGAGAGCAAAGTCTTCCTTGCTCAATCCGGACACCGGATTGCCACTCTTATCATGGACTACCACGTTCAGCGTCACCAGCCGCGTGTTGACGTGGATAGTCCCAGCAGCCTCCTGCGCTGCCGCGGGGCACACCAGCGCCGCGACGAGGATCAGCCTACGTACGGCCCCAGCACGTCGCTGCATGGCGGGATTCTAGCTCACCCTTGCTTCTCCGCCGGAGCCGGCGATCATCCTGGCGAAGCCGTTCCCGCCGCCTTGGCCTGACCTGTAGAATCAGGAGAACGCCATGATCAACTTCCCCGTCCCTGAAGCGCTCACCTTTGATGACGTTCTCCTGCTTCCCGGTCGCAGTGACGTGGTCCCGGCGCTTGCCGACACACGCACCAAACTCTCGCGCAACATCGCGCTGAACATCCCCGTCGTGAGCGCGGCGATGGACACGGTCACGGAATCGCGCCTCGCCATCGCGCTGGCGCAGCAGGGAGGCCTGGGGCTCATCCATCGCAACCTGAACGTCGAGCAGCAGGCCAGCGAGGTCGACAAGGTGAAGCGCTCGGAGAGCGGCATGATCGTCGACCCCATCACCATGTCGCCCGATGAGAAGATCAGCGACGCGCTCGAGGTGATGAAGCGCTACCGCATCTCCGGCGTTCCCATCACGAAGAACAAGAAGCTCGTCGGCATCCTGACGAACCGCGACCTGCGCTTCGAGACGCGCACCGATATCCCCATCAGCAAGGTGATGACGAAGGAAAACCTCATCACCGTCCCCGTCGGCACCACGCTCGAAGACGCCGAGCAGATCCTGCACAAGCACCGCGTCGAAAAACTGCTCGTCGTCGACGACAAGTACAACCTCAAGGGCCTCATCACCGTTAAGGACATCCAGAAGAAGCTGAAGTACCCGAACGCGGCAAAGGACCCGCAGGGACGGTTGCGCGTCGGCGCGGCCATCGGCGCCACGGGCGATTTCCTGGAGCGCGCGCAGGAGATGGTGCGCGCCAAAGTCGACTTGCTCGCCATCGATTCTGCGCACGGCCATTCCTCGCGCGTCATTGACGCGGTGAAGACGGTGAAGGCAAAACTTCCAGACGTCGATCTGATCGCCGGCAACGTGGCGACCTTCGACGGCGCCTGCGAATTGGTTCGCGCGGGCGTGGACGCGGTGAAGGTCGGCATCGGTCCGGGCTCCATCTGCACCACGCGCGTTGTCACCGGCGCGGGCGTGCCGCAAATCACCGCGATCGCCGAGGCGGCACGTGCGTCGCGCGATGCCAGCGTGCCCATCATCGCCGACGGTGGCATCAAGTACTCGGGTGACATCACCAAGGCCCTGGCAGCAGGCGCGAGCGTCGTCATGATCGGCTCGCTCTTCGCCGGTACCGAAGAGAGCCCGGGCGAGACCATCCTCTACCAGGGCCGCACCTTCAAGATGTACCGCGGCATGGGCTCGCTCTCCGCCATGGCGCAAGGCTCAAGCGAGCGCTACATGCAAAGCATCGACGGCGAGGCATCGCCTTCGATCACCTCGGAAGACGGCGAATCGAACCGCTTGGCCAAGCTCGTGCCGGAAGGCATCGAGGGCCGCGTGCCGTATCGCGGAACCCTGGCGGCGATGGTCCACCAGTTGGTCGGCGGACTGAAGTCCGGCATGGGCTATGTAGGCTGCGCGACCATCCCTGAGTTGCAGCAGAAATCCCGCTTCGTGCGCATCTCGTGGGCCGGCCTGCGCGAGAGCCACGTGCATGACGTCATCATCACGCGCGAAGCGCCCAACTACAACGTCGAGTGACCCCGGCCCCAGCGCGCGTTCCGTTGTGGCGGCTGTGGATGCCGCCAGTGGTGTGGCTCTGCCTCATCGCCCTGATGGGCACCGACCTCTTCGCCGGCAACCGCACCTACATGCTGGTCGTGTGGCTGGTGCGCACCCTGCATCTGCACGTCCGCAGGCTCTGGCTGCTGCACATCGCCGTGCGCAAGCTCGGACACTTTAGCGGCTATGCGGTGCTGGGCGCGCTGCTGTTCCATAGCTGGCGCGGCACGCTGCCGGAACGCCGGCAGACGGTGCGCGGCGTCATTGAAGCCTCCTGGAACTGGCGCTGGATGGCGCTTTCCATCGTCACATCGGTCGTCAGCGCCTCGCTCGACGAGTATCACCAGAGCTTTTCCCGCTACCGCACTGCCTCCTGGCGCGATGTCGCGCTCGACACTATGGGCGTGGTTTTTGCCAACCTGTTGATCCTGACCGTGCTGATCGGCCGGACCCGGCGCTTCCCGTCGTCTTCCGCGGAAAAATAGCTGTTAACCCCCTGGTCCGACAGCCGTTATTCCGTCTGCAGAATGCAAGCTGGAGACACCGTGAAGAAACCCGCCATCTTTGTCCTGTTGTTCGCCCTGGCCGTACCCCTCGCGGCGCAGCAGCCCGCGCCGAATGCGGCCTTCCAAACCCGGAAGAACGCGCCCGCGGCCGCGCAAGCCGTGCCGCAGGCCATTGATGACGAAAGTATCGGCCGCGTGCGCCGCGAGATGTTCGACCTCATGCGCAGCAATCCGCGCGTGGTCGAGATCCTGCGCCGTGACCCCAGCCTGCTGGGGGATCAGGCCTTCATTGAGCGTAACAATCCGCAACTCGCGCAGTTCCTCGGCCAGCATCCAGAGGTCATGCGCAACCCCGAGTTCTACCTGTTCTCGCGCGCCGGCGGCGTCGGGACGGACGAGGCGCCCTGGACCACCGAGACCGAGCGCGAGCGCGTGACCATGCGCTTGCTCAACGAGGTCGGGCCATTCTTCGTGCTGCTGGCGTTCCTCAGCGCCGGCTTCGTGCTCCTTCGCGTGCTGCTCGAGAACCTGCGCTGGAAGCGCACCTTCAAGGTCCAGACCGACCTCCACAACAAGATGCTCGACAAGTTCAGCTCGAACGAAGAGCTCCTCGCCTACGTCCGTTCCGATGCCGGCAAGCGCTTCCTGGAATCGGCCATTCTGCCGATCAACGCGGAAGGACCGTCGCGCAGCGGCATGTCGATCGCGCGCATCCTTATCCCGTTGCAGGTCGGCGTCGTGCTGACTCTGGTGGGGTTCGGCTTCCAGAACCTGCGGAGTGAGTTTCACGACTACGGCGTCGTCACCGTGCTCGGAACCTTGACGCTAAGCCTGGGCATTGGGTTTATCATCTCTGCGTTACTCGCCTGGGGCATCGCCATCTACATGGGGCTTATCCCGAAGCGTCAGGAACCAGAGCAGAACGGCAAAGGAGCTTCCATTTCGGCGCTGTGATGCGCGGCGCTGGCAGAGGTAAGCGGCGCGGCCCTTCAGGCCGCCGCGCCTCGCGGTTGCAGGGCCTGCGGATCTCGGGCAAGGCGAGACTGTCGGGCGGTTTTAGAAGGAATGAAGACGAGAGCCATCACGTGGAGTTATCCGCTGCCGCAGGCGCAAGCTGCGGTCCAGACGGCGAAGCTGCAGATGGATGACGAGACCTTTGCCGCCTTCTACCAGCGCACCGCGCGTCCGCTCTGGGCGTATCTGGCACGCGTCTCGGGTAACGCAGCGCTCGCCGACGACTTGTTGCAGGAAAGCTACCTGCGTTTCCTCGGCGCTACGCTGCGCGATGATGGGGAAGTCTCCCAACGGCGTTACCTTTTCCGCATCGCCACGAACCTGATGCGCGACCACTGGCGCAGGCCGGCGATGTCGGCGATCGACGATATGCTCGAGTCATCGCTCCCCGCAGTGGACGCCCGCATGCCCGAGCAGCTCGAATCGCATGCCGTCCTCGGCGCGGCGCTCGTCCGCATGAAGCCGCGTGAACGGCAATTACTCTGGCTGGCCTACGCCGAAGGCGCTTCACACAAGGAGATCGCCGAGATCACGGGACTCGGAGCCACCAGTATCCGGCTGCTGCTCTTCCGCGCGCGCAAGAAGATGGTGCGCTTCCTCCGGCAGCAGGGAACGGCAGGTGCTTCGTGAGCTTGCAGGCCTGTGTGCGAGAACCCGAAGTGACGGCCGCCCTGCGCGCCGGCACGTGGCCGGCTGCATGCGAACCCGCACTGCGGCAGCACGTGGCGGAGTGCCGGCATTGCGCGGAAGTTGTGCTCGTCACCCAGGCTTTCCTCGGCGCGCGCTCGCAGGCGGTAGCAACGGCGCCTGCGGCATCTCCTGGAGCACTGTGGTGGCGTGCCCAGGTACGTCGCCGCCGCGAAGCCATGGAGCTGGCCACGCGACCCATCGTGCTGGCCGAGATCGTCGCTGTCGTATGCACGCTCGGCGCGCTGGCCGTAAGTGCATGGACCTGGTTCCAAGTCGCCGACGTACCGTCGTGGATGCCGACCTTCACTGAAGTCCGCGCGCTGGCCACA
>CAYWSH010000042.1:9694-23239 GCA_964460655.1 uncultured Terriglobales bacterium
CGTTTGTTACACTTTTTGTTTATCCTGCGCCGCGCGCGCAACCCCTGATGCCGCACGATCTTCCCAAAGCCTACGATCCCGCCGCCATCGAGCAGCGCTGGGCCGAATTCTGGGACCGCGAACAGCTCTTCCACGTCGCCACTCCAGCTGCTGGTGACGCAGCTCGCGTCTACACGCTGCTCCTGCCGCCGCCGAATGTCACCGGCCGCCTGCATATGGGCCACATGCTCAACCACACCGAGATGGACATCATCATGCGCTGGCGGCGCATGAACGGCTGGCAGGCGCTCTGGCTTCCCGGCACCGACCACGCCGGTATCGCCACGCAGATGATGGTCGAGCGCCAGCTCGCCGAAGAAGGCAAGCAGCGGCAGGACCTCGGTCGCGACGGCTTCGTCGCGCGCGTCTGGGAGTGGAAGCAGCAGTACGGCGGCGCCATCGTCGAGCAGATGCGGCGCATCGGCGACACCGTCGACTGGCAGCGCGAATACTTCACCATGGACGAGAAGCTCTCGCCCGCCGTGCGCGCCGCGTTCGTCGCGCTGTGGGACGACGGCCTGATCTACCGCGGCCGCTACATCGTCAACTGGTGCCCGCGCTGCGGCACGGCGATCAGCGATCTCGAGGTCGTGCACGAAGAGGTGAACGGCAAGCTTTACGAGATCAAGTATCCGGTCGAAGGCACGAACGAATTCATCACCGTCGCGACCACGCGTCCCGAAACGATGCTCGGTGATACCGCTGTCGCGGTGAACGCCAGCGACGAACGCTACAAGCACCTGCACGGCAAGACGATCCGTCTGCCGCTGATGGACCGGCAGATCCCGATCATCCTCGACGAACTTGCGAATCCCGAGTTCGGCACCGGCGCCGTCAAGGTCACGCCTGCCCACGACCCCAACGATTTCCAGGCCGGCAAGCGACACGACCTGCCGCAGATCGACGTCATGGACGAGACCGCGCGCATGAACCAGAACGCCGGCGCGTATGCGGGGCTCGACCGCTTCGAAGCACGCGAGCGCGTCCTCAACGACCTGCGTGAGCGCGGCTTGCTCGTCGCGGTGAAAGACCACGTCATCCCGCTCGGCAAATGCCAGCGCTGCCGGACCATCGTTGAGCCGCGGCTCTCGACCCAGTGGTTCATTGCGGTGAACAAAGAGCCAAAGTCAGGCGGGCTCTCGATGGCCGAGCGCGCGCGCCGCGCCGCCACCACTGGAGCCATCCGCTTCACGCCGGAGAATTACAAGGCGATCTACCTGAACTGGATGAACGGCATCTACGACTGGTGCATCTCGCGCCAGCTGTGGTGGGGACATCGCATCCCGGCGTGGCACTGCGCCGCTTGCCGCGAGATCACGGTGGCACGCCAGGACCCGGCGAAGTGCCAGCACTGCGGCTCCGCCAAGCTCGAGCAGGACACCGACGTCCTCGACACTTGGTTCAGCTCCGGGCTTCTTCCTTGCACCGTCTTCGGCTGGCCCGAGCACACGCGCGATGCCGCGGCGTTCTATCCCACGTCGCTGCTCATCACCGGTTTCGACATCCTGTTCTTCTGGGTGGCACGCATGATCATGCTCGGCTGCCATTTCATGAAGGACCACCAGCAGGACACCGCGATCAAGCGCGCTTCTTGTGTGGACACGGGCGACTCGCCCGTGTCAGCCCGCGAAGCGGGCGCATTGAATCCCGACTCCGTCCCTTTCCGCGAAGTCTACATCCATTCTCTGGTGCGTGACGCCGAGCGGCAGAAGATGTCGAAGACCAAAGGGAACGTCGTCGACCCCATCGAGGTGCTGCAGCGCTACGGTACCGATGCGCTGCGCTTCACGCTCGCCATCAAGGCCGCCCCCGGCACCGACATCGCTTTCAACGAGAAAGATGCCGACGGCTACCGCGCCTTCGCCAACAAGATATGGAACGCCGCGCGCTTCATCTTCATGAACGTGGACCGCGCGCAGGAGAGCGGGGCGTGGTCGCTGGCGGAGTTTGCTCGTGTGGACACGGGCGACTCCGGGGTCTCCGACGCGCCCTCATTTGGCGCGTTGGGGCAAGGTTCGCCCGTGTCGCTGTCAAAGTTCAAGCCCGTAGCGCTCGAAGACCACTGGATCCTCTCGCGCTTCCATCGCACCGCCCAGCAGGTGAACGAAGCCCTCATGACGTATCGCTTCCACGAAGCGTCCGGGCAGGTCTATCACTTCTTCTGGGGCGAATTCTGCGACTGGTACATCGAGCTGGCGAAGCTCCGCATGAACGCTGGCACGGATGAAGCCGCAAAGAAGAGCACCGCACAAGCGCTCGATAACATCGTCTCGCTTTTCGAAGCGTCGGTGCGTCTGCTCGCTCCGTTCATGCCGTTCCTGGCCGACGAACTCTGGCACGCCATCTACGACGGCAAGCCGCCGCAGAAGTCGGTGGCGTTGGCCACGTACCCGCAGGCGGAGGCGACGCAGATCAACGATGGCGTGGAAGCTGACATGGCGCTCCTGCAAGAGCTGATCGTCAGCATCCGCAACCTGCGCGCCGAGATGAGGGTCGAGATGAAAGCGCGCGCCCCGATCCAGCTCTTCGGCGACGCTCCCGTGCGCACGCTCGTCGAGCAGAACCGCGGCGCGCTGGAAAAGCTGGCCAATGTCGAGGGTGTCGAGTTTGTAGCGCAATCGCTTGCCGGGAGACCCAACACACGTAGCAGCGCGCGTTTTGATGTCGCGGTCGTGTACCATCGCGCCGTCGACACGGTGGCTGAGCGGGAGCGACTGAACAAAGAACTGGAGAAGATGCGCGGCGAACTCGGCCGCGCGCAGGCGCAGCTGGGCAATCAGGGATTCCTGGCGAAGGCGCCCGCCAAGGTCGTTGAGGGTTTACAAAAGCGCGAAGGCGAGCTGAAGGTTTTGATCGAAAAGGCCGAGCGAGCGCTGGGAGAATTGGGCACTTAAATGTCTTTACGTACGTCATCCTGAGGCGGCGGCCTTTTGCCGCCGAAGGATCTATGTATTTCTGTGTGGCCGGACAAAATGCATAGATCCTTCGGCAAAGGCAGGCCTCAGGATGACGGATGTTGATTCCCAGAGTTAGTTCATGAACTGGAACAGTCGCTCCATCACCGCCATCCTGGAGAACGCGCTCACGGAAGACCGCGCAACGCGTGATGCGACCACGTATGCCTGCATCGATCCGCATCAGCGCGCCATCGCCACCATCCTCGCCAAGCAGGACTGCGTACTCGCCGGCCTCGGCAGCATCCAGCGGATCCTTGACGTCTTCGCCGCGCTCGACGGCACGGTGGTCTCGCATCCCGAGGTCACCAGCCACCCGGAGATCTTCGACGGTGTGCGGCTGCATCGCGGCCAGGCGATCGCCGTCGTGCGGCACAACGCGCGCGTGCTGCTGGCGTGCGAACGCGTCATCCTGAATATGCTGCAGCGCCTCTCGGGCATCGCCACGCTGACGCGCAAGTTCGTCGATGCGGTTGCCGGCACGCGCGTTCATATCCTCGACACGCGCAAGACCATCCCCGGACTGCGGGTGCTCGATAAGTACGGCGTGCGCTGCGGCGGCGGCATGAACCATCGCCTCGACCTGAGCGACGGCGTGCTCATCAAGAACAACCACGTCGCGCTCGCGGGCGGCATTGCGGCCGCGCTGGAGCGCGCCTGCAAGAACCGTCGCGGCGAGCAGCCCATCGAGTGCGAGGTGCGCTCGCTGGCCGAACTCGATGAAGCGCTGGCCCACGGCGCCGAGGCGATCCTGCTCGACAACATGAACGTTGACGATGTGCGCCGCGCCGTCGAGCGCGTCACGCATCACACGCGCCGCATCCCGCTTGAGGTCTCCGGCGGCATCAACCTGGAGAACGTCCGTAGCTACGCCGAGACCGGGGTGCAGTACATCTCGGTCGGCGCGCTCACCCATTCCGTCCAGGCCGTAGACCTCAGCATGCGCATCGTGCCGGCATAGCGAATGCAAAATGCAAAATGAGGAATGCAAAATGATTCGCTGCGGCTGCGCCCGGTTTTTGTATTTTGCATTCTTCATCTTGCATTTCTGTGTGTCTCTGTGCCTCTGTGGTAGGTGTTGCCTATAATCCCGCCATCGCGCGCTTAGCAACAAAACTCGAAGTTGCAAACGACGGCCGCACCGACGAGCGCCTCAGCCGGTTGGTCCGCCTGCTTGCCGACCATCCCATGGTCGTGATGAGTGGCACGAAGCTCGCGGCGGAGCTGGGCACGTCGCGCCACGCCGTGTGGCGGCTGGTGCAGCAATTGCGCGCGTCGGGCGTCGAGATCGCCGGCCGGCCGCACACCGGATATCAACTGGAGAGTGTTCCCGACCTGCTACTTCCTGACGTCCTCGACCCACTGGTGCGCGGCACGCGCTTCGCCGGCAAGCTGCAGCATTATTTCCGGGTGGGCTCGACCAACAGTGCCGCGCTCGCAGCCGCTGCACACGATGCACCAGAAGGCACCGTATTCTTCGCCGAGGAGCAGACCGCGGGCCGCGGTCGTGGCGGCCACTCGTGGAAGAGCGACCGTAGCGAAGGCATTTATTGTTCGGTGCTGCTACGCCCACAACTCGGCCCGGCCGATGTCCTGATGCTTTCTCTACTCACCGGGCTCGCCGTCGCTGACGCCGTCGCCGAGAGTGGACCGCGACCCGACTTGCGCTGGCCCAACGACCTCCTGTTCGGCAAACAGAAATTCTGCGGCATCCTGATCGAGTTGAACGCCGAAGCCACGCGCCTGCGTCACGCTGTCGTGGGCATCGGGATCAACGTGAACCAGGTTCGGTTTCCTCCTGACCTGCAGGACACCGCAACCTCGCTGCGCATGGAGACGGGACGACCGACTTCGCGCGTCGTGCTCGCCACCGCCGTGCTGAAGGCACTCGACCGCGAATACGGGCGATTGCTCAAGTCGCCGGCGGAGGCGCGCGCTGAACTGATCAGGCGCTTTGAATCAGCTTCGTCATCAGCGCGCGGCTGCCGCGTGCGCGTCGAGGAGGAAGGCGGCTACGAGGGCACGACCGAAGGGCTCGACGAGCGCGGGTTCTTGCGCGTGCGCACGAAAGATGGCTTGAAGACGGTGCTCTCCGGCGGCGTGCGCGCGGTACACTGAGGCCGCATGCTTCTCGTTCTCGACGTCGGCAACACGAACACCGTGCTGGGCGTCTACGCGCGCAGCACGAAAGGCAAGGCTGCGCCGTCACCGGTGGGCGGTGAATTTCCCTACATCGTCGCGCACTGGCGCGTCTCCACCACGCGCAGCCAGACGGTCGATGAATACGGCGTGCTCTTCCGCAACCTGTTCGCCATGGGCGGCGTGGATGCCAGCGCCGTCACCGGTATCGTCATCTCGTCGGTCGTGCCCCCCATGGATCCGACGCTGCGCGAAGTCTGCGAGCGCTACTTCAACCAGCAGCCGCTGTTCATCGAGCCCGGAGTGAAGACCGGCATGCCGGTACGCGTCGACAATCCCGCGGAAGTCGGCGCCGACCGCATCGTTAACGGAGTCGCTGCGTTCGCCAGGTACGGCGGGCCATGCATCGTCGTGGACTTCGGGACTGCGACCACGTTCGACTGCATCTCGGCCAAGGGCGAATACGTGGGTGGCGCCATCGCGCCCGGGCTCGGCATCAGCGCCGATGCGCTGTTCTCGCGCGCGGCGCGCCTGCAGCGTGTTGAGATCCGCAAACCCGCACGCGTCATCGGTACGAACACGGTGGGGCACCTCCAGTCAGGCCTCTACTACGGCTATCTCGGGCTCGTTGACGGCATCCTGGAGCGCATGCTGCCCGAGATGCAGACCAAGGGCGACAAGGTGCGCGTCGTCGCCACCGGTGGCCTTGCGCCGCTGATCGGCAGCGGCTCCAAGTACATCGCACAGGTGGACGATCTGCTCACGCTCGAAGGCCTGCGCCTTATCTGGGAGCGGCACACGGCGAAATCCACCACGAAGTCACGAAGTCACGAAGCCTAAACCCTTTTCTTTGTCATTCCGAGCGCAGCGAGGAATCTGCTTTCTCGCATGGGAAAAAAGTCCTTCGTGTCTTCGTGCCTTCGTGGTGTCATTGCCTCGCGTGCAGGACTACTTCAACTACTTCACTGAGATCGAAGAGCACTTCCAACGTCGCCGCGGCACCGTGCTCCTGCTCTCCACGCTCGACTGGGCGCTCATCGAGACCTGGAAGGACGCCGGCATCCCGCTGGAGGCAGTGCTGCGGGGAATCGACGAGACGTTCGATAGGTACGACCAGCGCAAGTCGAAATCGCGCAAGGTGAACAGCCTGGCCTACTGCGCGCAGGCCGTGCTGACCGCGGTCGAAGACATGCAGGAAGCTGCCGTCGGCGCCGAGCGCCAACCCGCGGAAGCTTCCGGGCTTGAGGCAAACGCAGTCGCCGACTATTTACGTCGCAACGCGGCTGAAGTGGCGCGGCGCATACCGGAACTGCCTGCCACCGCGCAAGCCATCGCGCGAGAGACCACGAGTGCCTTGGAGCGCGCCGCCACAGAGATCCAACCGGGAGCTCGCTCGCTGGAAGACCTCGAGCGCTTACTGACCGTGCTCGAAGAAAAGCTGCTGGCGGCGCTGCTCGCTTCGGTGAGCGATGCCGAGTTGCTCGCGGTCCGCGCGGAGGCCGACCGCGACCTTGCTCCCTTCCGTCGCACCCTCACCGCCGACCAGATCGATCGCCTGCATCGGCAGTACGTTCACAAACGTCTGCTGGAGAGGCACAAACTCCCTCGCCTCAGCCTGTTCTACATGTAGCTCGCTTCGGTTACATTGAAGTGTGGCGCAGCGCTCCAAACTCGCCGGCATCTTCACTGCGACGCTCTCGATCCTCGTCCTCGACCCGCTGGTGTACCTCTACACCATCGTGCTCGGCGCGCTGTCGCTGCTGTCGTCATTCTTCGATCCCACGGGCAGCATCCAGCACGGCTTCGCGCGCTTCTGGGCGTGGCTCATCCTCAAGACGGTGATGTGCCCGGTGCGCATCATCGGCGCCGAGCGGCTGCGTGTGACCGATGGCGTGATGTTCGCCGTGAACCATGGCTCCGCGCTCGACATTCCCGCTGTTTACGCCAGCATCCCGGTGCAGTTCCGCATCATCGCCAAGAAGGAATTGTTCCGCTATCCGTTCCTGGGCTGGCATCTATCGCGTTCCGGGCAGATCGCCATCGACCAGGGCAATCCGCGCACCACGCTGCGCAGCCTGAACCGTGGCGTCGATACGCTCCGCGCCGGCATGCCGCTGCTCGTCTATCCCGAGGGCGGACGTTGCACCGATGGCCACATCCAGCCGTTCCAGGGCGGCGTGTTCTACATCGCGATCAAGGCGCAGTGTGACATCCTGCCGATCGCGATCGTGGGTGCGTGGGAAGCGCTGCCGATGAACAGCTTTCACATCCGCCCGCACCCACTCTCGATGGTCGTGGGGGAGCGCATCTCCACCGCCGGTTATGGCCCGCGCGACATGGACAAGCTCGGCGCCGTCGTGCAGCAGGCCGTCGCCGACATGTATTACCGGCACGCCGCGATCGCACCGCCGCAGGCCGTGCCCGCCGATGCCGTGACCACGAAAGCATTCGAGTAGACTTTGCTTGCATGCGCCCCCGTATCGCCATCCCGCTGCCGCATTCCGCGAAGCCGGAGTACAACGAGCGCTCGCTGCCACAGTACGAGGACGCGGTGCGCGAAGCCGGCGGCGAGCCGGTCCGCATCCCGCTGGATCGCGCGCCGGACGAAGTCGCAAAGCTGATCTCAGAGTGCGATGCCGTGTTGCTTCCTGGCAGCCCGGCGGATGTCGATCCGCAGAAGTACGACGCGCCGCGCGATCCACACACCGCGCCCGCCGACGCCGCGCGCGACACCGTGGACGAGCTGCTATTGCAGGACGCGTACAACATGCGCAAGCCGATCTTCGGAATCTGCTACGGCCTGCAGGCGCTGAATGTGTGGCGCACGGGCACGCTCGTGCAACATATTGAGAGCGGCGTGAACCATGAAGCCGGGCGCACCGTGCCGGTCGCGCACAACATCGCGGTCGAAACGGGAAGCCGGCTCGCGCAGATCCTGAGCGGTGCGGGCGTTGGATCGGCCAGTGTGCCGATCAATTCCAGCCATCACCAATCAGCCGAAGTGGTTGGCGACGGCCTGCGCGCGGTGGCGCGCTCCGCGGAAGACAACGTTGTCGAAGCCGTTGAAGGCACTACGCCGCAGCATTTCGTACTTGCCGTCCAGTGGCATCCCGAGCGCTCGACGAAGGAAGACGCCGGCTCGCGCGCGCTCTTCCGGGCATTAGTCGATGCGGCGAGGGAGTGGAGAGAAAAGCAAGACTAGAAAGGAAAAGGGGTAATTCTGCTGGATTTTTCCTTTTGCCTTTTTACTTTTGCCTTTTGCCTTGTCTTACGCCGCGTCCCATCTGCGCGCCAGTTGCCGCGCGATCGCGAAGAACACGATCGCCGCACCGAGTAGTACACCCACCTGCGGCCACAGATGGCTGATGGGTTCATCGCGCCAGAAGACCTTCACGAAGCCGTCGAGCGCCCACGCATTGAACGTCAGCAAGCCGAAGCGCTGCATGCCCTCGGGCATGAGGAAGCGCGGGAACATACTGCCGCCCAGCGCCGACATCGTCAGCACCAGCAGCGTGGAAAGCGAACCGAGCTGCGCACGTGTCTTCGATAGCGTCGCCAGCACCAGTCCGAAGCCGGCAGCGGCGAGCGCCGTCGCCACCGCCATCACGAGGAAGCCCGGGATGTGGTGCAACAGGTCGAGCTTGAACACCACCGCGCCCCACGTGAACATGATGAGCAGTTGTGTCCAACCCAGCAATGCGATGTAAGCGTGCTTGCCGAGCAGCAGCGACGTCATGGTGACGCGCGACGAGAGCACGCGATCGAGCGTGCCGCTCTCCGACTCGTCCAGCAACGCGCCGCCCGCGCCGCTCGCAGTGAACAGCATGAACATTACCCCGACGCCCGCCGCGTAGAACGCGATGATCGGGTTGACCTTGTTCTCCCCCAGCACATCGCGCACGTCGATGGGCACCAAGCCACTTTGTGCTGCCGCGGCCGTACTCGCCTTACTCGTCTCGGACTTCGGACTGCGCTGCGAGAAGGCCTTCAGCTCATCCAGCTGCTTCTGCAACGCGGCGTGCTGGGTCGGTGACAAGCCGCCGATCGCCTTCTCGAAATGCTCCGATCCGGTGCTCGCCATCACGTCGGGCATCGCGGTCATCACGGTCTTCTGCAGCAGGCCGGCGACGACCTGTGATGCGACCGGGTCTGAGCTATCGTTGAACAGGATGATCTTCGGCCCGTCTTTCGCCGTGGGATCAAAGCTGAATCCCTTCGCACCCATACCGGCGGGGATCACCAGCGCGACCGGTACATTGCCCTCGCGCACGGCCTTCTCCGCCGTGGCGCGGTCATAGGGCGCCATCGGTGGGGCGTTCTTCTCGGCCGCAGGTGCAGTCTGCACGCGTAAGCCGCCTTCCGCCTGCAGCGCTTCGACCAGCCGCTTGGAGAACTCGCTGTGATCCTCATCGGCAACGGCGACCCGGACCTTCGGCGTGGAATTGCGCTGCTGCCCGAAGATGACGGCGAAGATCGAGAAGAACACGATGGGCACGATGAACGAGAGCGTAAGCGCCGCGCGATCGCGCCGCAGGTTCATGAAGCCGGCCCGGACGATGGCAGGGATCATTCGCGCAGCTCCCTTCCCGTCAGGTGCAGGAAGACGGATTCGAGGTTCGGCTGGCGCAGCGAAAGGTCCTGCACGGCCAGCTTGCGATCACGCAATGACGTTAAGACTTCGCTGACCTCTGCAGCCGGGTTCTTCACGCGGAAGTGTGCCACGCCGTCAGCGACGCGCGCGCCGCGACCTTGCAGCCACGCAGATGCGTCGGCCGGTATCTCGCCGAGCGTGACGGCAAGATCCGCCTCGGTCCCGAACGAAGCGCGCACCAGCTCGTCGCGCGTGCCCTCCGCGATGATCTTCCCGTGGTCGATGATGGCGATGCGGTCGCACAAGCGCTCGGCTTCTTCCATGTAGTGCGTGGTGTAGATGAGCGACGCGCCTTCATCGCGCAGCCCGGCGATCATGGCGTAGATGCGCTCGCGCGACTGGGGGTCGACGCCGACCGTCGGCTCGTCGAGCAGCACGATGCGCGGGCGGTGCAGCAGTCCGGCCGCCATGTTGAGTCGCCGCTTCATGCCTCCGGAGAGCGCTTTCACGCGTTCTTCCTTGCGGTCCTGCAGCGCGGCCCACTCCAGCGCCCACACGATCGCCGCGCTGATCTCGCCCGGAGTGAGCTTCTGGTAGCGGCCGAAGACGATCAGGTTCTCGCGCACGCTGAGCAGTGGATAGAGCGCGATCTCCTGCGGGACGTAGCCGATGAGCGCCCGCGCCGCCGGGGTGCCGGCTTCCTGGCCGAGCACCGCAATGCTCCCGGAATCGGGGATCACGCGCCGGACGATCGTGCGGACGAACGTGGACTTGCCCGCGCCGTTCGGACCGAGGAGCCCAAGGCATTCACCCGGCTGCAAGCTGAGCGACACGCCGGCGAGTGCCTGGTTGTCACCAAAGCGTTTGGCGACGCCGGCGGCGGCGAGCACGGGATGCGGAGTTGGGGCAGGCACCGTCACGAATGGCACACCAAAGTGACGGCTATGATACGGCGGCGGTGAGCACCGAGTTCAGGGAAATCGGGCCGTCCTCCACCCCGCATCCTGGATCACGGCTGCGGGACTTTCTTCGTCCCTTCCATCTCCGCCAGCGTTTGCGAGATGTTGAGCGGCAGGAAGCCCAGGAAGCCCCACGCGCCGTACTTTTGCTTGATCTGGTCGCTGACCATCTTGGTCAGGTCGTCACCCGTCTTGCCGGCCACGCGCGCCTGCCCGATGGCCGCGCGCAAGTCCACCAGGTAGTCGTGGAACGCCTGCATGTCAGCGGCGTTCGCCACGTCGCCATGACCGGGCACGAACGTCGCGCTCGGATGGTGTTGCAAAGCCATCTCCAGCGTCTTGATCCAGGCTGAGGTCGTGGCGTCGATCAGGTTCGGCAGGTGGTGGTTCCACATCAGGTCGCCGCCGAACACCACGTTGGCGTCGGGGATGAACACGGCCGTATCGCCGCCCGTATGACCGGGAAAGAAGTGCGCGATGACCAGCCGCTTCCCCAGAAAGAACTCGACGCCGTCGCCGTCATAGACCAACGACGGTGGCGCAAGGTTGAGCATGCGTTGCTTCTGCTCGTCGGTCGCGTTCGGCGGGAGAAACTTCAGCGTTTCGGTGTGCAGCCACTTCCGCACGTTGGGATGCGCGACGATCGCCGCGCCGGTTTCCTGGAACACCGCGTTCCCGCCCGTGTGGTCGGAGTGGTAGTGCGTGTTCACGACGTAGCGGATGGGCAGGTTCGTGACTTTGCGGATCTCAGCGAGGAAGTCGCGTGCCGGCGCCTCGCGCACCAGCGTATCGACCACCAGCACGCAGTCGTCACCGACGACGAAGCCGGCGTTGGAGCCGCCGCGTCCACCATCAGGATTGATGGCCGCGTAAACACCTTCGGCGAGCTTCTTGATGACGAAGTTAGGCGGCTGGGAAGGAGTCGTTGGTTGCGCGGCCGTCTGCGATTGCTGGGCGAGTGCAGACGTGACAAGTAGCAGGAGGACGAGCTTCTTCATGACGAGGAAATATAGCGGACTGGGGCAGAATCTAAAACCTTGAACCACCGAGGTTCACAGAGATCTTCCTCTGCGTTCCTGGTGTTCTCTGTGGTTACAGGTTTTTCTGCTGTCCGTCCCAGCTCTCGAAGCAGTCGTAGTTGCGCTGCCCCACGATCTTGCCCTGGCGGAACTGGAAGAAGACGGCGAAGTGGTCTTTCATCTGCGCGCCGGCCGGCAGGCCGCCCACCGGCTGCTTCAGCGTTCCCGTCCACGTCACTTCCAGTGCGACCGCGTCGCCGTGGGCGATGGCGCTGCGGATCTCATAGGTCTGCGTGGTCAGGAGCGTGTGGCCGCGCTCCGCCGCCTGCAGCGCTTCCACCAGGTTGCTGCGCCGTCCTTCGGGAAGGAGCTTGTTGGGGAACTCCTCGATGAGCACGTCAGGCGCAAAGAACCGTCCCAGCTTCGGTCCGGTGGCAAATTGTTCCAGGGCGGCGAGGTACTCGCGTGCGGCGATCAGATTTTGCGACATGGTCGTGCTCTGTCGGTGGATTGTGAATCTGCGGTTAAAGGCTACGCGCCCTAGGCTGAAATTGACAGCGGCACCATGGTGGTGCGTTTGTCTTTTGTTAACCAGGGGCGTAGAATCACGGTTTGGCAGTTGTGTGTTGGGCCGCCTTGTAGGCTCTTTGGGTGGCCTTGGCTTTCGGCGAAGCACACCGGTGGGCGAGAGCCCACTTTATTTTTGAACACCGCTCGACGGTTCGGCTGCGTCGCGAAAGGCCGGAAGGCCCTGCTGGCAGCCGGCTCGCCGCGCAAGCCGGGCTCGCCGGCTCGGTTGCAGGCGAGTTTTTGGCGCGCCGAAGGCGCGACAAGAATGCAAAACAATGTCGAAGAGAAGATCCGCGAGGTCGCCGAGCGCGTGGCGGGCGACTTGGGGCTGGAAGTGGTCGAGGTGGAGCTGCGGGGCGGTGGCCCGGCCCGCATGTTGCGCATCACCATCGACCGGGAAGCGGTCGCGGGCGGCGCAGCCGAGCCGGCTGCGCAGGTTGCCGGGGTGACGCACGAGGATTGCGCCAACCTGAGCCGTGAGGTCAGCACCATACTCGATGTCGAGGACGTGGTGCCGGGAGCCAGCTACACGCTGGAAGTCTCGTCTCCGGGGCTGGACCGCAAGCTGGTGAAGCCGCGCGATTGGGAGCGGGCAGTCGGGCAGCGCGTGAAGCTGGTGACGCACGCAGCGGTAGAGAACCAAAAGGCGTTCACCGGCAGGTTGGAGCGCTTCAGCGACGGGCGGCTACTGCTCGAGCTGAAGACGACACAAAAGAAGAGCAAGGTCGGCAACGCGCCGTCGCACAAGGTAGAGATCGATCTGGCGAATGTGGACCGCGCGAACCTGGTACCGGAATTCTGAGGTTGTTAGTTGCCGGTTGTGAGTTACCAGAGACGACCTGCAACGCTCTTCACGGACTGGCAACTGGCAACTGAGAACTGATTATGGCAAGTGACCTGTACACGAACATCGAGAACCTGAGTCGCGAGAAGGGCATCGACCCACGGATCGTGGTGAGCGCCGTGGAAGACGCCATGGTGATCGCGACGCGGAAGTCGCTCAAGTCGCAGGAGAACATGCGCGCGCAGCTCGATAAGGACACGGGCGCCATCACCGTGTTCGCGGTCAAGAGCGTGGTCGACCAGCCCGAGCAGGTGGAAGACCCGAACGCGCAGATCACCCTGGAAGAGGCGCGCAAGACCGACCCGAACGTAGAGATCGGCGGCGAGGTGCGCTGGCACCGCGCGACGCACGACATGGGGAACCCCAGCGGGCTGGGCCGCATCTCCGCGCAACTGGCGAAGCAGGTCATCTTCCAGAAGGTGCGCGAGGC
>CAYWSH010000043.1:0-4777 GCA_964460655.1 uncultured Terriglobales bacterium
GGACGGGCGTCGGCATCAGCCCGAAGTTCGACTTCATCATCATCCACGAGAGCGGGCACGAGTGGTGGGGCAACGCCGTCTCGGCCGCTGACCGCTCCGACATGTGGATCCACGAGGGCTGGACCACGTATCTCGAGGCGCTGTACGTCGAGTACCACTACGGCAAAGACGACGGGCTGAAGTATCTGAACGGCTACAAGACGAAAGTCCGCAACGACCTGCCGATCATCCCGGCGCGCAACGTGAACGCGACGCCGCCGCAGGACATGTACTTCAAGGGCGCGCTCTTCCTGAACACGCTGCGCAGCGTGGTGAACGATGACAAGCGCTGGTGGAAGCTACTGCGCGACACGTATCAGCACTTCAAGTACAAGAACATCATGACGGAAGAGCTGGTCGCGTACATGAATCAGCAGGTGAAAATGAACCTGACGCCGCTCTTCGACCAGTATCTGCGGCATACCGCGCTACCGACGCTCGAGCTTGCGTTCGACGACGCGAAGGGTTCCGTACAGTATCGCTGGCAGGCAGACGAGTCGAGGTTCGCGATGCCAATACGCGTGGGCAAGCGCGGCGCGTGGCAGATCATCCAGCCGACGACCGAATGGCAGACCATGACGACGCCGCTGAAGAAAGATGAATTCGACGTGGCGACCGACCTGTATTTTGTTAATGTCAGCAAGCGATGAAGCGCGCCCTCGTCTTCTTATTCTTAGCCAGCCTGCCGCTCCGTGCTGACCACTACCCGCGGCAGCCGGGCATCAAAATCCTGAAGTACGACTTCGACGTCACGCTCACGGACGCGTCGGATGAGATAGCCGTGAAGGCCACGATCGATGTGCAAGCCGTCGCCGATGGCGGGCGCAGCGTCGATCTCGATCTTTGCAACCTGGTTTCTCAGGCCGCGCCTTACGACCGGCTGAATCCATGCCTGGTTCCGCCGCCGAACGCGACGCGCGCGCAACGTACGGCGACGCCCGCGCCGAGCAGCGTCGGCAAGGGCATGACGGTCACCGGCGTCACCGCGAGCGGGCAGGCGCTACAGTACGAACATCGCAACGACCGGTTGCATGTTTCGTTCCCGCAGACGATGAGAGCCGGCCAGAAGCTGACGTTCTCGGCCAGCTATCACGGCGTGCCGGCGATGGGTTTGTGGATCGGCAAGAATCGGTACGGCGACCGCGGATTTTTCACTGACAACTGGCCGAACAAGGCGCGCAACTGGCTGGCGACGATCGACCACATCTCGGTGAAGACGCCGAAGACGATCCGGGTGACTGCGCCGCGGCACTATCAGGTCCTGTCGAACGGACGCCTCACCGAGCAGACAGACCTGCCGGGCGACTTGCGGCGCACCAGCTGGGAAGAAGCCGAACCGATCCCGAGCTGGCAGTTCTCGCTCGCGGTGGCGCAGTACTCGGTGCAGTACTTCGGGCGCGCGCACGACGTGGAATTCTCCGGGTGGTTCTATCCGCAGAACGCCGAGGCGGGGCGCAAGGAAGTCGACCCGCTGACGCAGGCGGTGTACGAGTTCTATCGCGACCACATCGGGCCGTATGGCTACGAAAAGGTCGCGCATGTCGAAGCGGCGGGCAGCGGTGGTGCAACGGAACCTGCGACCACCATCTTCTATTTCGGCGGCTTTGGTGCGCTCTCGCACGAGATGGCGCACCAGTGGTGGGGTGACGCCGTCACGGAGAGCGATTGGGATGACGTCTGGCTCAGCGAGGGCTTTGCGACGTACTTCGCGCTGCTGTTCACGGAACATCAGCAGGGGCGTGATGCTTTCCTGAACGGCGTGCGGCGCACGCGCGAGCAGGCGGTGCAATACGCGCTCGCGCATCCCAGCGACACCGTCGTACACAACAATCTGGAGCACGACAGCGAAGTCTTCTCCAACGGTCCGCAGATCTACCAGGGCGGCGCGATGGTGTTGCAGACGCTGCGCGGCGTACTAGGCGATGAAGTGTTCTGGGCGGGGATCCGGCTTTATTACAAGCGCTTCCTGCACGCGAGCGCGACCAGCGACGACCTGCGCCGCGCGATGGAAGACGCGTGCCACGCGGCCGCGCAATGCGCGCCGGAGAACCAGGACCTGACGTGGTTCTTCCGCGAGTGGCTGAATCGCGGCGGGATCATGGAGCTCAACGGTACCTGGCAGTACGATGCGGCAGCAAAGAACTTGCAGATCACGCTCGACCAGACGCAGACGCAGGGCCTGTATCGCATGCCGATCGAGATCGGCATTACGCAGCCGACACCGCCGGCAGCCCCGCAGAATCAGGGTGGTCGTCCGGCGCCGCCACCGCCGGCGCCGAAGATCTTCATCGACAAGCAGCACAACGTGCTGAACATCCCTCTCGAGACGGCGCCCACCGACGTGCAGCTTGATCCCAACCTCTGGGTCCCGCTGATGCGCGCCACGTTCCAGAAGCGTTGATCCAGTCCTACTTGCGATCGACGCGATACAGGATGCTGCCATGGGGCGGAAGTTCAGCTGCAAGGCTCTCGGTGGGTGACAGACCGCGATGCATCCACAGGTCGCGCGCCTTGTAGCGTCCCGCGGGCAGGCCCACGTCTTGCCAGCGGAGCTGAACTTTCTGTGCCGTGTTCTGCAGATTGAAGACCGCGAGATAGAAGCGCTTGCCTGATCCCGGCTCAGCGATCCACAGCGCGAGGTCTTCGTTGCGCAGGACCTCGCGGCTGCTTCGCGAGTGCTGGTCGACAGCTAGAACCTCTTGGTTCGTGAGCAGCGAGAGAGTCCAGTCGTCCACCTGCGCGGGATTGCCGCCCCACATGAGCGGTGAGCGCGCGATGCACCACAGCGTCATGAAGGTGCGCTGCTCGTCGCGCGTCAACCGGCTCTGCCGCGGTCGACCCAGCCCGGGCGCCGGCCCGAGATAGCCGAGCGGCAGCATGTCCGCATCGGGCCAGTGGCCGGGTTGCGCCAGCGGCGCCCACTTTGCGACCCGCGGGAACTGATCGCCGAGTCCCTGGGGGTACGCGACGTTGCTGTGCCACAGGTCCCAAACATCGTCGGAGATGCGCCACATCTCGGCGTACTGCCGCAACTCAGCGAGTTGGTCGAGCGGCGCCTCGCCGGGCGAAAGGCTGAGCACGATCGGGCGACGCGTCTTGCGCAGCGCTGCGCTGAACATGCGGATGTCGTCGCCCTTGTACGGACGACTGGCGATGCAATCCACCTTAACGAGATCGACGCCCCAGCCCGCGTAAAGCTGCGCCAGTGAATCGTAATAAGCCTGCGCCGCGGCCGAATCCGCTTTCGTGCCGAAGTTGTCGGGATTCCACGGACAAGTGTCGCCGGGATCGGCAGCGTCGCCGACGTGCTGCGGCGAACCCTCGATCGGAAGGTTGCGCGCGACCGCTTCTTTCGGCACACCCCGCAGAATATGCAGCCCGAACCTCAGCCCGAGCCCGTGGACGTAATCTGCCAGCGGCTTGAAGCCGGCATTGTTTATCGAAGAAGGAAAGCGATTCGGAGCCGGCACATAGCGGCCGTAGCCGTCGAGGGCGAACTGTGAAGCGCGCGAATTGCCGGCAGGAGTGGGATTCGTGACAAACCATTCCATGTCGACGACGACGTAACGCCAGCCGTGGCGCTTGAGGTGCTTAGCGATCCACTGCGCGGCGGCACGAACGTCTGCTTCGCCCACCGTCGTGCCGTATGAATCCCAACTGTTCCAACCCATCGGCGGCGCTGGCGCGAGCGATGTGCCGGCCCGGTCCGCCGCAACGCAGGCCATCGTTGTGCAGAGCAGCAAGCAAGCACTGAGCGCGCCGCGCATCACCGCGGGTGGGTGGTCATGGTGGAGCGATTGCCGGTGGTGATCGCCCAATACTTCTCCCACTGCCGGCGGATGCCGTCGGAGCGCTCCAGTAGTTCCTTCGACGGCGTCTTGCCGTGCTCCACCACGACGACGATGCCGGTGTTGAAGTCGCGCTGCGAATGCATGACGTCGGGCGTGCGTGGACCTTCCACCGCGATCACATCGTTGATCGTGACCTTCGTGCGATCCGCCTTGAAGATCGCGTGGCCGTTCGGGTCGCGTCCCGCGGGCTGGAGGTTGCGCAGGATGAAGAAGTCCGGCACTTCCTCGGGGCCGATCAGGCCCATCAAGTAAAGATCGAGGTGCGACCAGCCCATCGCGGGCACGTAGTAGTCGTCGTCGAGCTGCGTGTACGTCCCGTCAAAGTTGTCCTGCCACACGCCGCCGCCCATCGCCGAGGCTTCGCTCGGCCGCTGGTACGGAAACGCCGCCGCGGCCTGCAATCCGCGCGCCCAGTGCGTCGGGCCGAGCTGGATGGTCTCGTTGCCGACCTTGGCGGAGACGAAGGCGCCCCAGCGATGCCCCATCTCGTGGCCGATCTGCGACATGCCGTAGTTGTACGGGCTCATCTTGCCGTCGAGCGCGCGCTCGCCGAGCTGCTTCGCGTAGAACGTGACGTCGTGATTGTTGCCGATGGGCGCGTCAGCGGGCGGATATTCCTGCATCTGGTTCGAGCCGACGTACACCGGTTGGATGAATTGCCACTGAAAACGGGCGGCGCTACAGAACGTGTCGAGACCGCGCTGCTGCGCGCCGATGCCCGTGACCGCCGGACCCGTACTGCCGAGCGGACCAGTGCTCGGCGTGCCGGCTTCCTGATTGTCGACGCGGAAGTCGGAGTAGTAAGCGAGCATGTCGAACTTGTCGCCGAGCGCTTTGATGACGGTACACGTGAGGTCGCGCGGATTCGGGAGTTGAAGGTAGTGGAA
>CAYWSH010000043.1:4877-23059 GCA_964460655.1 uncultured Terriglobales bacterium
GTGCGTGTCGAAGTGCACGCGATACTGCACGCCGACGAGGTTCGCGTCACCCTCGGCGAGCACGGGGCCGCGCGTTTCGAATGTGACTTTGAGGAATGCGCCATCGACCGCTGCGAGCTTCACGCTGCGCAGATCGAGGTGCGCGGCGAGCTTGGGATCCGGCTTGCGCGCGAGCGTCGCGATGGGCTTCTCGGCGCCCGTGGGCAGCGGATAGACACCGACGATCGCGTCTTTGGCTGTCAGCTCCTGGTACGAGAGGTCGATCGCGCCGTCTTTGTGCAGCACGGCCTGGAAGCGGTTCGGCGTCTTCGTCCAGGTGAAGTCCTGGATGTTGCCCCACGGTTCGGTGATGTCCCAGGTGACGACGGCGCGGTCAGCGGCCTCCCTCACATAATGCGGGCCGGACATGCGCTGCTTGAAGAAGACGCAGATCGCCGGCACGGTGTTGACGAGGTTGCGCGCCGCAACGCCGAGCTGATCGAAACGGGCGATGACGACGCCGCCAGGGACGCGCGCGCCGGCTGGATCACCACCGCCAAAGTTGGCGCCGCCACCGGTCTGCGGCGGACCGAAGCGGATGCTGCCGCTCACGCCGATGGAGATGGTGTCCCACTGCTTGCCGGAGAACGGGAACTGGAACTGCTGCAGCTTGTAGTCGCCGCCGCGATGCTCGGGGCCGAAGTCTGCATCCCAGGCGAGCGGGAGGTTCTCGACGCGATAGCCGCCCGCTTCGGGCGTTAAGTGCAGCGTGTGGCCGGCAAGGTCGAACATGTTCGCCGTGCCGAGGGCTTTCTCGTCGAGCTCCATCACGATGAGCTCGCCCTGCACGCTGATCTTGCCGATGGAGTGGCCGGGCTCGTTGAAGCGCTGGGCCAATAACGGTGTGGTAAGGGCAAGTAGAACGAATAAGAGAACGGGGCGTTGCGGCATGGGCGCGCCTCCTCAATGAATTGCCGATTGTAAGCGCTTACATCTTGGATTCCTATAGCAAACCGCTTGTTCCGAATTCGGAACAAAAACAGAAATCCGTTCCGCGGCGTTCGGGTGTGCTTAACATCACGACCATGAAGCCCCAGCTCACGCCACGACAGCAACAGATCGCCGATTGCATCGTGCAGGGTCTCTCGAACAAAGAGATCGCAAAGCGGCTTGGACTCGCCGAGCAAACAATCAAAAACCATGTCCGCACACTTTGCGAAAGACTCGGCGTGCACAATCGCGTACAGATCGCGGTGGCGCGCGTCGAGATGCCACTAAGCCCCCCCGCCGTCGTCGCGGCGCAGAGTGAAGGCGGCAATCTGACGTTAGCGCGAGAGTAATTAGTACTTCTGGTTGATTGACGAAGCTGCCGCCGACCTCTCTACTTTGATGGCTCTTGCGTTCTGATAATGTTTGGAGGTCGCGCATGCGGCAGACTGCAATCCGACCAAGGCGTCGTAATCGTTCCTTCCCGTTTGCAGCTCTTGGTCTCACTCTACTTCTCGTCGCCGCTGGTTTCCTTGTAACGATGCCGGTGAAATCGGCTCGCGCGCAAGCCACACAGCAGATCCCCGAACCGGCTGTCTATTGGAATATTTTTCACCATGTTGCCTGGCTCGAGCACAAAGCGGCCACGGCGGAAGCTGAAGGGCGAGACGGAACCTCCATTCGGCGAATCGTCCCGAAGAAGATCGGCCTTAACGATGCGCAAGGCGAAGCCTTACGATCGGTCGCGCTGCAATGCGAAGCAGATGTGGCGGTGACAGATCAGAAAGCATCTGCGATTGTCAGGAAGATGAGGTCACTCTTCGTTGCCGGCAGGATTCCGCAGGGTTACGCGCTGCCGCCGGTTCCGGACGAGCTGAAGCAATTGCAAGCGGAACGCAATCAAACGATCCTCCGCTGCCGGGACACATTGCGTGGCCTTGTCGGCGAGCAGGCATTCTCTACCCTCGACGACTTTGCCCACACGATCGCTGCTCGAACTCCGCCCAGAGTTGTGAAGCCAGTCACGGCGACGAAGTGACAGGAGAGAGAACGACATGAAGCGCACAGCACTCTTCTTGCTTGCAGGCCTCGTAATCGTTTGCGCAGTACCACGAATCGCAAAGGCGCAAGAGGTCGACGCCAACATTTGGATGGATTATGACGACAGCACAGGAGACATGTACGTCGACTGCGAGGCCAATCCAGATTACAGCACGTACGAGTATTACGACATTACGCTGTATTGCTATGTCGATGATACGGACAACCAGAACAGGGTCGCGCAAGACACGGATACCGAGCAGGGCTCGGCGGGGGTTTATCTGTATGTCGCTACTGAGCTCGGCACGAATTACCAAGCAGTAGGCACGTACACGATGAAGCCCGTGTGGTCACAGTACTACCCTTACTGGCTCGATCCCTTCAACTTCTATTTTTACACCAACAACCCCTTTGACCTTTCCGCTCCCTACAGTTGGTTTGGCCCAGGTCCGCAAACAGGACCAAGTGCCTCAAGACCTTCCGCAAGGGCAGACGTATCAGAGGATGAAGACGCTGGTTCCAGCCTACCTGGTCGTAGAGAATGATCGATCTGGCAGTCATCCAAATTGCCCGCAGGGTAGCGCTCTCATCATGCGGTTCATCGATTACCAAGTACGAACTTCAAATGGGAGCTTGATAGGCCAAGCTGTACCGATGCAGGAGACATTTGTCCCGAGTGCTCCAGTAAGTAGTTGTACAGGCGACGCGCCGACGCCTGACTCGTGTAACTATCATCCATATGGTGAGTTCCAGGATCACCTCACCGCCGGCGGATACTGCTCGGCTCCCAATCCCAGTTGCGGGTGGACAGCGTCCCAACACTGGCAATGGTGTCCAGTCAACAGACCGGCGGTCGGAATTGCAACTCCTACGCCAGATAACATTGTTCACGCGACCCAGATAACGATAAACGGCGTTAGCACGCCAAACGGGATGCCAGCAGGGACAATAATCCGCCCGTAGCAGGACCGGCTCAGATGCGCTTGAAACTCGGTGCGACGATTGTCATTTTGCTGGCCGGCACCGGCTATTGTTTCGGGCAAGAAAGCCGAGCGCAGGTTCCTGTTGGAAGAGTCTTTGGTCAGGTCTTAGACCAGTCGCGGCGCCCAGTGAAAGGCGCCATTGTTTCCGTAATGCCGAAAAATCTGCCACTCGGCTCGGCAGCACCGAGAGCGCTCACCGATGCGGCCGGCAATTATGAGATCAGAGGCTTGCGACTGGGTAGTTATCTTGTCTTTTATGAGAAGCCAGCGGATGGATATCCTCCAAACGATTTTTCCTTTTATTCTGGAGGCAGGAACATCTCTGTGGAATTGACCGAGAGTCACCCTGCTGCGCATGTTCCGATTGTCTTGGGGCCTAAGGGCGCGAATGTGATCGGACAGATAATCGATGACGCCACAGGCCTTCCACTGGAGGGTGGCGCCGGGGCTATCTTGAGACGAGCCGACAACCCGGCGCTGTGGGTATCAAATGGTGTGAGCTCTACTTTTAACCTGCTCGTCCCGTCCGACCTGGCCTTCACGATCACCTTCGAGGCGAAGGGCTATGAACCGTTCGCTTACGGAACCGGACCAGGTTCCTCAATCCCGAAAGTCATTAGGCTGTCGCCGGAAACGAGCCTGAAAATAACCGTAAAGCTGAAGAAATCCTCGCCCGCGAGGTAACACTTCTTACCGCCTCAGTTCCACCCAAGTCGTCGCCTTGCCCAGCGACACCACATAAGCGCCGCGCTCCTGCGGCGCTTGCGTCGCCAAGTGATACGGCACGTTGCCCTTCGCCGGCTGCTCCACACGTAGCACCGCGTGCGGCGTGAACTGCGTCGCCGGCCCAAGGCCGACACGCACGGCTTTCGTTTGCGGATTGAATTCGATGTCGGAGAACTGGCCGGCTTCGAGCGTCAGCCACAAGCCCACCGGCGCGAGATAGACGCGCTGCCGCGCTGAGTCCAGGGGCTTCACCTTCACCACGCCGCCCGCGTGCGTCAGGTTCCCGCCGAAGGCGAGCCAGCCGAATTCCGGATGGTCCACGATGTACGTCGCGGTGTTGAGCGCGTGGCCGAAGAAGTTGGGGCCATAGTCGCCGGTGATCGGGTCCCACTTCAGCATGTCGGGAAAAGCATGGAACGCCGCCGACGCGAACCCTTCCTGGTCGATGCCGGTGATCGCTCCCATCGTGCCGCCATAGCCGATGCGCAGCAGATAGAAATCATCGGGATGTTCACGATACGCGCGCAGCACCGGGATGGCGTTGATGCCCGAGCCGTAGTGGTGCAGCTGGCGCTCGAGCCGCGAGTAGCGGCCGCCGTAGAGGAAGTCCCAGAAGCGGCGGGCGCTGCCGTTATAGCCCCAGTGCGGCACGGTGGGCATGTAGCCGATGATGGCATTGAGCGTGACGTCGGCCTTGTCCTGGTAGCCGAAGTATTCGGTCCACGCACCGACTTCTTCCTGGCCGGTGGAGTCCCACGGCATCTCGCTGCCGAAGGGATACGGCTCGTTACGCCAGCGCTCGGCGCGGTCCTTCATGACAGCTTCGAGCGCGTCGGCCTGCGGCTTCAGGTTCTCGCGCTTCAGGTCTTCGAGGATCAGCAGGAAGATGTCGCCTTCCATCTGCCCGAAGCGCGCATAACCGCGCGCAAACTTCGTCATCGCGACCGATGTCTCGAACGCCTGCTGCAGGTACCACTGCCAGGGATGGCTGGTGACGAGTCCTCTGTTGTTGCGCGCCAGCCGATACAGCGTCCAGTACGCCGCGGCGACGTGTGGATAGTCGAACGAGCGGTCGGTACGATCAGCGCCTTTCTTGTCCCAGCTGGTCCAGCTCTTCCAGTTGAGGTCGCTGCGGTAGTAATTCGCGCCGAGTTCGTCGGGCTGGTAATAGAAGAGGCTTTTGCGCACGCCGAACTTCGTCGGGCCGTCGCTGTATTGCAAGTGGCCCCACAGCACGCCGTCGACGAACTGCTGGACCTTGGCAAGCTCGGCGGCGTCGGGCTGCACGAATTCCTTCATCAGCAGTGGCAGCCACGACGCGCCGCCTTCGTCGCCGAGGCCCGCGATCCACACGCGCGAGTCTTGCATGACGATCTCATTCTTCTCGCGGTCGTAGGTCATGGCGGATGGCGCGCGATGGAACGGGTCCTTTTCATCCGTGTACCACTGCTTCGTCGTCAGGAAGCGGCCCAGGTCGGCAACGGCCTGCGCCGCCGGCTTGATCACGAGGTAGTGGATCGCCTGCTGCGTGCCGTCGTCGTAGGTGACGACCAGGCGCGCGCGTCCCCACGTCTTGCCGTTGATGGTGTAGGCCTTCCAGCCATTCTTCGTGTCGGCATCAGGACGCCAGGTGAGCGCGCCCTTCGGTTCGACCGCGAGCGAGCGAACACGAGCGGCGGATCTCAAAAACAGACGCGCATCAAGGTCCTGCGGAACGATGTAGCCCGGCACGCCGACCGCGACCGGACGACGGTTCGCGGCGAGCGTTGCTTCGAGCTCGCGGATCTCCGGCGCGACGATGAACTTCACGCCGTAGCTGCGCGACTCGCCGGGCGCGAGCGTTGCCATCGTGGGCGGATTCCACTGCTGCGCCTTCTTCCATTCGTTCTCGGCGAACGCCTGGGTGTGGACCATCCAGTCGAAGAAGCCTTCGAACGTCATGCCGCGCGGCGTGAGGTCGGTGAAGATCTGCGGCGGCGGTGGCGCGGGCCGCGTACCGGGCGCAGGCGGTGGGCTGCCCGGCGGACGCTGCGGTTGCAGGATTGGACTGTAGGCCTCGAACGGCGTTTTGCCGTCGGGCACGACGAGCAGTGCGGGGCCGTGTCCGTTGAGCCGCGTCACTTGCAGGTAGCCGGCGTCTTCGCCGATGTACGGATCGTAGAAGGAGCAGATGGCGTGCGCCTCCTCGAGATTGCGGTTGTTCAACACGTTGTTGAACACCATGGGGATGCCGAGCGAGCCGATCTGCACCGGCTGCGACGATCTGTTCTTCAGCGTGAAGCGCAGAACGAGCTTGCCGTCGTCGAGCAGCCACCAGCGCGTGATCTGCAGTGGGATGTCGGCAGGCAATGTGGGGGCGAGATCGGCGGCGGCAAGAACGCCCGCTGTTGCTTCGATCGCGGTGACCCGAGTGCGCGCAAGGGCGGTGGAATAACTCTTCCATTCGCCCGCCGATCCGGTGCGGAGGCGCAGGTCGATGTCGCCGAGGTGGTAGTAGCCGTCTTGCGAGCGCGCGACGAGGATGTCGCCGGGCGTGAAATCGAAGTCCTGGGTAGCTCTTGGCTTGAGCGCAGCGACGGTTTGCGATGATTTGACTAGGGTGAGCGTGAATTCCGGCGTAGCGAAATCGGCGGTGCCGTCTTTCAGCATCGGGCCGGGCGTGGGGGGCTCGCGACGCGGCGGTTGGGCAATGCCAGCGATACAGAGGCACAAGAGAACGCACGCGGCGGCCGCACGCCGCAGCACAGTTGCTATAGGGATCCTTCGGCTGCGCTTGGTCCCGCGCTGCGGGACCTCGCTCCGCTCAGGAAGACAGCGCAGGGGCTGAAGGGCGTCTTGAGGGCGCATCATCGCCCGCCGATGATACCGCGCCAGACCGTGAATGCAAGCGCTTACATTTAGGAGTACAATCCCGCCGCCCAAGTCATCGGGGTCCCCGGCACGTCCGGTTTTGGCGTGCGGGGGTGAGACTTCATATCCGGGAGCCCGCATGGACCGCCGAGCATTTCTGCAAAAAGCGACTGCCGCCGCCGCATTGGCCGAACTCGTCCAGCAAGTGGACGCCCAGACACAACCGAAAGCGCAAGCCAAGACGCCGGCCAAGAAAGCCGCCGCGCCGGCCCTGCGTCCCGACGTCAGCGGGCACACCGAGATGGCGCACTTCACGCTGAACGGCGTGGCGTGGAAGGTCTACGAAGACCTGCGCACGCGCGACGGCGCCGTGACGTTCATCTCGGCGAGCGGCTCGCGCGTGCTGCCGAAGAGCGCCGACGCGGCATTTCCCACGGCCGATCCGCCGCACTTCGGCATCAGCATGGATGAGATCGGGCTGTCCGGCCCCGACCTGCTCGCCGACAAGCTGCTGGCGCACGGCGACGATCCCGATCCCGAAGAAGTGAAGAAGGCCGCGCCGCCGCAGGGCTCGTTCATCCCGCAGCAGCAGCCGGGACAGCCGCCGCCGGGATTCCGCAATCGCTGGGACGCGTTCGTCGGCACCAAGCCGGCGTACGACACCATGATGGTCTATCCCGCGGGCAACACCCGCACCTATCACCCGAACCAGTATTTCCCCGAGATCCGTCAGGAAGTGATCCTGAAGCGCTACGACGGACTGGTCGGCGGCTGGATGCCGTGCGTCCGCAAAGTGATGCCGACGGGCGAGAACCAGTACATCGAGGTGTTGGTGTTCGGCGACGTCGAGGCGAAAGACAAGTTCATCGTGCAGACGTGGCACCGCACGGCGCAGGTGACCGACGGCAAGATCACGAAGGTCGTCTACGGCTATAGCTACCCGGCGTATCCGCCGGCGCGCACCGATCCGAAGCCGGAAGAGTTCTATCGCGCCCTGCTCGTCTTCGCCAACACGTGGGAGCGCGAGCTGCGCGACCTGGCGGCCGCTTCCCTGCCCGACACATCGCTGCTCGACATGGCGAAGCACTGCTTCGCCAAGGAGCTGATGGTGCGACCGGGCGGCGTGTATCCGAAGTACGGCGCGGTGGACCGCGACTACTACGGCTCGGAATACGACGGCTTCCAGGACATCTTCACCAGCGCCGTCTACACCAACCTCGAATGGGGGCGCTTCGACGCGGCGCGCGCCATCATCGACAACTACCTGAGCGACTTTACCGATGCCAAAGGCATGATCAACATGCGCGGGCCGGAGACGGCGCAGTTCGGCATGACGCTCATGCTGATGGCGCGCTACTACAACTACACCCGCGATGCGGCGCTCATCGACAAGCATCGCGGCAAGATCGCCGCGACCGCGAAGCTGCTGCTCGACATGCACGATGAAAGCCTGAAGAAGCCGGCGGACGATCCCGGTCATGGATTGATCCACGGCTGGAGCGAATCGGATGCGTGCCTGGCCGGGAATCCCGCGATCTGGTGGCAGCCGTACTACGCCAACAGTGCCTTCGCGGCACGCGGACTGCGCGACATTGCGCGCGCGTGGCAGGCAATGGCGAAGGTGAAACCATCAGCGGGCGCAGCCAAGGAAGCCGAGACGTGGCTCGCGCGCAGCAAGCAGATACAGGAGATCACCATCGCAAGCATGGAGAAGAATGTTTGGCGCGACGAAAAACCGCCGTATGTGCCGCTGATGCCGGGGCAGAAGCTGAAGTTCCGCGAGGCGATGGCGAAGGAGCGCCCGAGCCCGCAGCAGTGGCCGCATCGTCCGTATGCGGAGCTGTTGCAGGCGGACACGCTGCCGCGCGACCTCGCCAACATGGTGGCTGACACGATGCGCGCCAACGGCGCCACCACGATCGGCGTGCTGGCGAATGTCGGTACGGCACGGCCGGGCGCACGTGCCATCCTGGGCTTCATCGCCTACGGCCACGCGCAGATGCTGCTGCGCCTGGACCGCATCGAGGAGTACCTGCTCTTCCTGCACGCGCATCGCTTCCACGACCACACGCGCGGCAGCTGGGTGGCGGGCGAAGTGTCGGGCATCAATGGTGGGACGGCGACGTTCTGCATTCCCGCGCAGCAGACCATTCCGTGCATGGTGCGCTGGATGCTCGTGCTGGAAGACTCGGATGAAGATCGCCTCTACTTCGGCAAAGGCGTGCCGCGAGTGTGGACCGCGTCGGGCAAGCCGGTGACCATTCAGCAGGCGCCCACGCGCTTTGGGCGCGTGAACTTCCATCTGCAATCGCAGCCGGAGAAGAAATCGGTGACCGCGACGGTGGAATTGGCCGCAGCCGCGTCGCCGAAGGAGATCCAAGTGAAGCTGCGCATGCCGAAAGCGACACCGCTCACGCAGGTAACGGTGAACGGCAAACCGGCGAAACTCGGTGGCGAACACGGTGATGCCGTCATCATCGCGACCGGCGGGCAGAAGCACTTTGAAGTGGTGGGCCAGTGGAGCTGAGGCGCGCTGCTGCCATCGCCCTTGTGGTCGGCTGTGCGCTCTCGCTCGCCGCGCAGACTACAACGCCCGCGCCGGCGCAGTTCCGCGTGAACTTCGACCAGGCCGGCATCACCAGCCTGAAGTTCGCGGACGATAAGTTCGATACCGACTACATCGCCGACGAGGCGACGCTCGGGCACGTCCGCATCCGGTATCGCATGGGTGAGACCGAATGGCGGCAGTTCTCCACCGATGACCCAAAGAACAAGTACCAGAAGCTGCCCAACTCGCGCTCGCCGCGCACATTGCAGCAGCTCAATGTCATCTACAACCCGCAGGATTGGCGGCGTAACGAGTACTACGCCGACCTGGAGCTGACGGAGCGCTTCCACGTGGAAGCGGACGCGCTGTACTGGACGATCTTCGTCCGCAATCCGACCCACAAGCCAGTGGAGCTCGGGGACCTGTTCCTGCCACTGCCGTTCAACACGAACAAGCGCTGGGACAAGGAGATCACGTACACGGACCGGCTGGTGCAACACCAGTACATCTCGGGCCATGCATCGTTCCTGTACTGGATGCGGCCCAACGGCGAAGGCCCATATCTGGTGATGGTGCCGGTGGCGGTGTGTCCATTGTTCGAACCGACGCGCAGCGAGATGAACTTCGCACCCGCGAAGCTCGAATACGCCGACCGCGGCGGTGTTTACATCCTCTCCGGGCAGCGTGCAGCGGAAGACAAAGCGCGCGGCGGGCGCTGGCGCCAGCCACAGACCACGCAGACGCTCTGGCCGACGAACTCACAGCGCGACGGCGTGACCTACGCGTTCAAGTTCCGCTGGGCGAAGGACCTCGCCGGTGTCCGCGACGTGCTGGCTGACGAAGGCCTGCTCGACGTGAACGTCGTGCCCGGCATGACCGTGCCGGTAAACACCGATGCGCTGGTCTCCATCCGCACCAGGAGCGCGATCAAGAGCGTGGAGCCGGAGTTTCCCGACACAACGAAAGTCGAAGCGATGGCGAGTCCGCCGGCGAAGACGAATGTCTATCGCGTGAAGTTCGCGCGGCTCGGCGAGAACAAGCTCACCGTACATTTCGGGCGCCAGCAGTATGGTGTCCTGGAATTCTTCGTCACCGAGCCGCTCGCGACGGTGATCAAGAAACGCGCGGCATTCCTGGTGTCGCACCAGCAGCATCGCGATCCGGCGAAGTGGTACGACGGCCTGTTCTCTGAGTGGGACATGAAGACCAGGATCCTGCGCAGTCCCGACGATAAGGACGGCATGCCTGATTACATCCTGGCCAGCGACGATCCTGCGCTCTGCAAAGCGCCGTACATCGCGGCGAAGAACACGATCTATCCCGACGCGAAGGAGATCGCCGCGGTCGAGTATTACCTGAAGAACTTCGTCTGGGGAAAGTTGCAACAGACGGAGAGCGAACCGAATCCGTACGGCGTGTACGGGATCGACAACTGGAAGATGAATCGCGAGAGCAAGCCGGGCGACCGCTACGGCTGGGTGGACCACATGTGGCGGCCGTACGACTATCCGCACATCGTGCTGCTCTACTTGAGCATGTACCGCATCGCGCGCGATCACCCGGAGATGTCGCACTACCTCGACAAGGACGCTTACCTGCAGCGAGCGTACGGCACCGCGATCGCGTTCTACACGTATCCGTGGAAGTTCGCGCACTGGTCGACGAACGAATTGGGGCACATGAACGAGCTGGTCGTCGCTGAGCTGATGACGGAGCTCGATCGTGCAGGCCAGAAAGACAAGGCCGCGGAGTTGCGCAAGTACTGGGAAGCGAAGGTCGAGTACTTCGTCAACGACCAGCCGGACCTGTTCTACTCGGAGTTCCCGTTCGATCCGACGGCGTTCGAAGCGACGGGCGCTTTCGCGCATTATGCGCGCGAGGAATTGAAACGGCCCAACCACAGCTTAAAGGTCAAGCCGGCCGACGTTGAGCGCTACGACCATGAGCAACTGACCGGCAACATCGCGACCCGCGGCTGGCTGGAGCCGAATTACTGGCAGCTCGGTGTTGAAGGCAACATGCGCTACATGTCGCAGATGGGTGGCTGGTCGGTGCTTGACCACGGCCTGTACTACGCGAAAGATCCGTTCCCGTACCTGCGGCTCGGCTATGCGGCCGTGCTCAGCTCGTGGGCGCTGGTGAACAGCGGCACCGCGGAATCGAATTACGGCTACTGGTATCCCGGCCCGGAGAATGACGGCGCCGCTGGCAGTGCGTACGTTCCGCAAGCATTCGGCGCGAACTGGCTGGGCAAGCAGCAGCCGCGCGGCGCCTGGCAATACAGCGCGGAGATCGATCTGGGATTCTCCGCCGGGCTGCGCGGGGCGGCGGTCATCGTGGCCGATGATCCGCTGTTCGGCCGCATCGCCTACGGCGGCGCGCTCACGCGTACGCGCGGCGAGACATATGTCATTCCTTACGACGGCGTCGGGCGGCAATTCCACGTGCTCGACGGTAAGCACCGTCTGCATTTGTTCCTCGATCGCGACGGCTTCGCCGCGAGCGCCCCCCTGCGCTTCGACGACGACCTGAAAACGATCACGCTCACCATCGAAAACCGTGATCCTGCTCCTGCTGCGGCACACACCGTGAGGCTCACGCTCCGTGGCATGACTGCGCAATACTCCGTCCTGGCTGACGACAGAAAAGTCGGCAGTATCGGGCCTGACGGCACCCTCGATATTCCCATCAGCGGCGCGAGCGCAACCCTGCGGCTGGCCCAGCAATAAATAAGGTAGTGCAGCTACTGCGCCAAGGCTAGGCTAGGCGGCGGGATATAATATACAAATCGAAATCTTGGGCCGAGCGTGTTCGTTTCGGCCTCTTTATTCAGCGGTCTACGGAAAGCCTTAAGGAGCAGTGTTGACGGAGCGACCAGCGCGCGTCCGCGTCATTGATTCTCATACCGCCGGCGAACCGACGCGGGTAGTGGTGCGAGGCGGCCCCGATCTCGGTAAGGGCACGATGGCCGAGCGACTCGCTATCTTCCGCGAGCGCCATGACTCGTTCCGCTCGGCGGTGGTGAATGAACCACGCGGGAACGACGCCATGGTCGGAGCGCTGCTGTGTGAGCCGGTCGACCGCAAGTGCGCCGCGGGCGTCATCTTCTTTAATAACGTCGGCTACCTCGGGATGTGCGGGCACGGCACGATCGGCCTGCTGGTCACGCTGCAGTATCTCGGTCGCATCGTGCCGGGACATCATCGCATCGAGACGCCGGCAGGCGTCGTCGGCGCCGAACTGCATCACGACGGCAAGGCAACGGTGCACAACGTGCCCAGCCGCTGCACGCAGAGCAGCGTGGCGGTCGACGTCCCTGGACATGGCCGCGTGACGGGCGACGTTGCCTGGGGTGGCAATTGGTTCTTCCTGGTGCGTGAGCAGCGCAACGATCTGCAGCTGGCCAACGTAGACGCGCTCACCGAATTCACCTGGGCGATACGCAAAGCGTTGACGCAAGCCGGCGTGACCGGCCCGCAGGGTGAGGAGATCGACCACGTCGAGCTGTTCGGCCCGAGCAGCAACGGCGCCGACAGCCGGAACTTCGTGCTCTGTCCCGGAAAAGCGTACGACCGCTCGCCGTGTGGCACGGGAACGAGCGCGAAGCTCGCGGTCCTGCACTCTGCCGGCAAATTGCAGCCGGGCGAGCGTTGGCGGCAAGAGAGCATCGTGGGCAGCGTGTTCGAAGGCAGCTTCAAAGTTCAGGACGGCGCGGTGCTGCCGAGCATCACCGGCAGCGCGTTTGTGAATGCGGAAGCGGACCTCATCCTCGATCCGCAAGACCCGTTCCGCATGGGAATACGGCGATGAGCCCGGCGACGTATGACGTGGTGATCGTGGGCGCCGGCATCGTGGGCGCGGCGTGCGCCGCCGAATGCGCGGGTGCGGGGATGCGGGTCGGCGTGGTGGAGCAGAACTTTGTCGGTTGCGGAGCGACCGCCGCCGGCATGGGACACATCGTCGTCATGGACGATTCGGAGGCGCAGTTCGCGCTGACGCGCTACTCGCAGCAACTTTGGCGCGAGCTCGCATGCGAACTGCCGAAGGCGGTCGAGTACGAGAGTTGCGGAACGATCTGGGTGGCGGCGGACGAAGAAGAGATGGACGCGGTGCGGAGCAAACACGCTTTCTACAGCGCGCGCGGCGTGCCGGTGGAAGTCCTCGACGGCGCCCAGGTCGCGGCCGCGGAGCCGAATCTGCGTCCGGGACTCGCCGGTGGACTGCTGGTCCCGCAGGATGGCGTGCTGTATCCGCCGGCGGCAGCGCGTTTTCTGCTCGACACGGCGAAGCAGCGCGGAGCGGCGCTGCACACCGGAATCGTCACGCAGCTTACCGGGACCGCGGTCACGCTGGCCGGCGGCTCAACGCTCTCGGCCGGAACGACCGTGAACGCGACCGGCAGTTGGGCACCGGAGCTTACGCCCGGCATCGAAGTGCGGAAGCGCAAAGGACATCTCGTCATCACCGATCGCTATCCCGGATTCCTGCGGCATCAGCTCGTCGAACTCGGCTACCTGAAGAGCGCGCACAGCGTCACCAGCGATTCGGTCGCGTTCAACGTGCAGCCGCGCATCACCGGGCAGATCCTGATCGGCTCGTCGCGGCAATACGGCGCCGAAGATCCCGTGGCCGAGCGCAAGATGCTCACTGCCATGCTGGAGCGTGCATTCCTGTACATGCCGCAACTGGCGCGGCTGAGCACCATCCGGTGCTGGACGGGATTTCGCGCCGCCACGCCGGACAAGCTGCCGCTCATCGGCCCATGCAGCGCGGAGCCGGGACTGCTGCTGGCGACGGGACACGAAGGACTCGGTATCACCACGTCGCTCGCCACGGCGAAGCTGATCGCGGACCAATTGCTGGGCCGGAGGTCGCAGATCGCGCTGGAGCCGTACTTGCCGGCGCGCGCGGAGCAGGGAGTCGCGCATGTCTGACTTCAATGTGCGCGTCAACGGCAGGAACGTGGCGGTCGGCCGCGGCACTCTGGTGTCTGCCGCGGTGCTGCAGGCGGGGGAAACGACGTTCCGCGTCTCGCGCAGTGGCGAGCCGCGCGGTCCGCTGTGCGGCATGGGAATCTGTTTTGAGTGCCGCGTCAGCGTGAATGGCGTGGCGCATGTTCGCAGTTGTCAGTTGGTGTGCGAGCCCGATATGGAGATCACGACGCGATGACAGCGCGCGCGCAATACCAGGTCGTGGTTGTCGGCGGCGGGCCTGCCGGGATGGCCGCTGCCGCTTTCGCGGCCTCCGTGCACGCGAGCACGCTGCTGATCGATGACAATCCCGGGCTCGGCGGGCAGATATGGCGCGGCGAGGAACAGCACCCGAAGACGCGCGCCGCCACCGAGTGGCGCGAGCGATTGCAACGGCAGGGCGTCGAGGTGCTGCGCGGTGCGCGCGTGTTCGCGGCAGAGCGGGATACCCTGCTCGCTGAGCGCTGGACCGGCTTGCATCGCGTGCGCTTCGAGAAGTTGGTCCTGGCGACGGGTGCGCGCGAGCGCTTCCTGCCCTTCCCCGGCTGGACGCTGCCGAACGTGATGGGCGCGGGCGGCCTGCAAGCGATGGTGAAGGCTGGACTGCCGATCGCCGGCAAGCGCGTGGTGGTTGCGGGCTCCGGTCCGTTGCTGCTGGCGGTCGCTGCGTATCTGAAGAAGCATGGAGCGAACGTCCTGCTCATCGCCGAGCAAGCGAGCAAGGCGCGACTCGCCCGCTTCACGGCCGGTTTATGGCGAACGCCGGCGAAGATCGCGCAGGCGGTCGGGTTGCGCGGTCAACTGCTCGGCGTGCCATACGTAACGAGTTGCTGGCCGGTGGCGGCCGAGGGCGGCGAGCGTCTGGAGCGCGTCACGCTGCTGCGGAGCGGCAAGCGCAACACGCTGGCGTGCGATTACCTCGCCTGCGGCTTTGGCCTGGTGCCGAATGTCGAACTGGCGGCGCTGCTGGGCTGCAAATTGGACAGAGGCTGCGTTGCGGTGGACGCGACACAGCAGACCTCAGTCCGCGATGTGTATTGCGCGGGCGAACCGACCGGCATCGGCGGCGTGGAGTTGGCGGTCGCTGAAGGCCGGATCGCAGGTCTGGCCGCCGCGGGAGCGAACGAGCAGGCGGCGCGGCTATTCGGCGAGCGCGACAAAATGCGCCGCTTCGCGTTCGCCCTGGAGGAGACGTTCGCGCTGCGCCCCGAACTGCGCGACGTGCCGCCGAGCACATTATTGTGCCGTTGCGAGGACGTGAGCCTCGCCGAGGCACGTGCTTGCGCGAGTTGGCGCGAAGCCAAGTTGCACACGCGCTGCGGCATGGGGCCGTGCCAGGGACGCGTATGCGGGGCAGCGGCAGAGTTCTTGTTGGGTTGGAACGCGGAGAGCGTCCGCCCCCCGGTCTTTCCGGTGCAGGCTGCCCATCTGGCGGCCGCATCGGCACGATCGGATCCGTAGTAAGAAGCGAAGTCCGAAGGAGAGCGTATGCAATGGTCGGGAGTCATGCCCGCGATCACCACCGGCTTTGATGAGAAGCTGAACGTCGATCACGCGTTCATGGCGAAGCACGTCCGCTGGCTGGTGGAGGAGGGCTGCACGGGGATCGTCGCGCTGGGCTCGCTCGGTGAGGGCGCGACCCTGCGCTTCGACGAGAAGACAGCGCTGCTGCAGAACTGCCGCAAGGCGCTGCACGCGCCGCTGGTCGCCGCCATCTCGGCGTTGAGCACCGAGGAAGCGGTGCAGATCGCGAAGGCCGCGCACAACGCGGGCTGCGATGGCCTGATGGTGCTGCCGCCGTACGTCTATCCGGCGGATTGGCGCGAGAACAAAGCGCATGTCGCGGCGGTGATGCGCGCGACACCGTTGCCGTGCATGCTCTACAACAATCCAGTCGCGTACGGCACGGATTTTCTGCCGGAGCAGATCGCCGAGCTGGCGCGCGAACACGAGAACCTGCAAGCGGTGAAGGAATCGAGCACCGATGTGCGGCGCGTCACGGCGATCCGCGCGGTGGCGGGTGAGCGCCTGGCTGTTCTTGTCGGCGTGGACGATTGCATCGTCGAGGGCATTCAGGCCGGTGCGGTGGGCTGGGTCGCCGGCCTGGCCGATGCGCTGCCTCGCGAATCGGCCCAGCTCTTCGACATGGCGCAGCGTGGCGAGAACGAAGCGGCGTTCGAACTGTATCGCTGGTTCCTGCCGCTGCTCCGTATGGACACGGTGACGAAGTTCGTGCAGCTCATCAAGCTCGTGCAGGAGGAAGTCGGGATGGGCAGTGCGCGCGTGCGTCCGCCGCGCCTGCCGCTGGTGGGAGCTGAGCTCGACGAGGCACGCGCCGTGATCCGGCAAGCGATGCAGACGCGCCCGAAGCTGGAGGCGCGCATGGCGAGTGCACCGGCCGGGACTCGCTGAGGGGACAAACATGCAGATCAACGGACGATCCCTGATCGGTTATGACGTTGCCAGCGGCACGGGCGACCGCTTTGCGGCGACCGATCCCGCTACGGGCAAGCAACTCGAGCCCGCCTTCTTCGGCGCGACCAGCGAGGAAGTGAATCGTGCGGCGGAGCTTGCCGGTGCAGCGTTCACCGTGTACAGCCGTCTGCCGGCGAAGCGCCGCGCAGCATTCCTGCGCGCCATTGCCGACAACATCGAGCAACTCGGCGAAGCGCTCGTGGAGCGCGCGGTGGCCGAGACCGGCTTGTCAGCCGACCGCATCCGCGGGGAACGCGGCCGCACGTGTACGCAACTGCGCATGTTCGCGCAACTCATCGAAGAAGGTTCGTGGGTCGACGCGCGCATCGATCGTGCCGATGCAACGCGCAAACCGTTACCCAAGCCCGATGTACGTTCCCTGCTGCAACCGCTGGGGCCGGTCGTCGTTTTTGGCGCGAGCAATTTTCCGCTGGCGTTCTCGGTGGCTGGAGGCGATACGGCGTCGGCGCTGGCAGCAGGCTGTCCGGTCATCGTCAAGTCACATGCGGCGCATCCCGGCACAGGAGAGTTGGTGGGCCACGCGATCGTGGACGCGGCCCGGGCGTGCGAGATGCCGAACGGCGTCTTCTCGCTGATCTTCGGCGCCGGGGCGAAAGTCGGCACAGCGTTGGTGCAGCATCCCGCGATCAAAGCGGGCGGATTCACCGGCTCGCGCGCCGGCGGACGTTCGCTCGTCGCGGCGGCGCAGAACCGCCCCGAGCCCATCCCGTTCTACGCCGAGATGAGCAGCACGAATCCGGTGTTCATCCTGCCTGGCGCCTTGTGCGAGCGCGCGCAGCAGGTCGCCACGGGATTGCATGGCTCGTTCACGCTGGGCGCGGGACAATTCTGTACGAAGCCGGGCATGGTGTTCGTCGGGGCGGGAGATGCGGCGAAGCGCTTCACGCAGCAGCTGAAGGAGCAGGCCGCTGCGAGCAGTGAGTTCGTGCTGCTGACGCGTGCTATCCACAAGTCCTATGACACCGGATTGCGGGAGCGCGCAAACGGCAACCAAGCGCCCGCTTGCTCCGATGCCAACGGTTTCCGTGTGCCGGCCGCCGTGTTCGAAACGGATGCCGCGACTTTCCTCGCCGACCGCAAGTGGTCCGACGAGATCTTCGGGCCGGCGACGGTCGTGGTACAGCACTCCTCGCGCGAGCAATTGCTGGCCATCGCTCGCGGGCTCGAAGGCCAGCTGACGGCCACGATCCACGGCACAGAGAGCGACCTGCAGGAGTACGCGGACCTGGTCGCGATCCTTGAGCAGAAGGCAGGGCGGTTGGTGTTCAACGGCTTCCCGACCGGCGTCGAGGTCTGCCATGCGATGGTGCACGGCGGGCCGTTCCCGGCAACGTCGGACACGCGGACAACGTCGGTGGGCATGCGCGCCATCCTGCGGTTTGCGCGGCCGGTGTGCTACCAGAATTTTCCCGACGCGGCGCTACCCGCAGAGTTGCAGAACCAGAACCCGCTGGGTGTCTGGCGGATCGTGGACGGGCAGTTGACGCGCGCGGCGGTTGCAGAACCGGTGGCGGCGGACTAGCGGTCGTTTTTTCTGCGCGACCTAACGGTCGTTTTTTCTGCGCGACCTAACGGTCGTTTCTTCTGCGCGACCTAACGGTC